>JBARVK010000726.1:0-15452 GCA_049646225.1 Nodosilinea sp. | reverse complement strand
GGCCAGGACAATCTCTTAGTAGCCCAGTCTAACTCTGGCCTACCGCAGGCGGCTACGGCCACACCAAACCGAGATAACAAGATGTGATTAATCTCGCTAATGGATCATAGTAGATGAATCATAACAGCGTCCCTCTTACCGATTTCGTTCGTCCCCAACCCTCCCATGCTGAATCTTGCGATCGCCATTTTGATCATGCTTATCGGCTCTGCCCTGTGCTCGGGCAGCGAAGCCTCGCTGCTCTCGGTGCCGGTACTCAAGGCCAGACAGCTGGCCGAGACTAAAAAGCCCGCCGCCGTGGCGCTTCTAGCGATTCGCCAAAAGATCAATCGCCCGATCGCCACCATCGTTATTCTCAATAACCTGTTCAATATCGTCGGCAGCGTGCTGATCGGGGGCATCGCCGCCACCGTGTTTAACGACGCCCTGCTAGGGGTCTTTACAGGGCTGCTGACCCTGCTGGTGATTTTGTTTGGCGAAATCTTTCCCAAAATTTTGGGAGAACGCTACGCCGTTCCCATTGCTCTGACCGTGGCTACCCCAGTGCAGTGGATCACCTGGCTGTTTACCCCCATTGTGCTGCTGCTGGAAAAAGTAACCTCACCTTTTATCAACCAGGGCGATCGCCCCAGCACCGACGAGGCCGAGATCAAACTCCTAGCGACCATCGGCCACCAGGAGGGCATCATCGAAGCCGACGAGGCCGAAATGATTCGCCGGGTGTTTCGCCTCAACGACATGAAGTCCGTGGATATCATGACGCCCCGCGTGGCGATCACCCACCTATCCGGTGATCTGACCATTGCCGAGGCCCAGGCCCAAATTCTCAACTCGCAGCACAGCCGCATTTTGGTCAGCGACAACGACATCGATCGCATCGTGGGTCTGGTGCTCAAAAATGAGGTGCTCACCGCCCTAATTCGCGGTCAGGGCCACCAGCACCTCGCTCAGGTGGCTCGCCCGGTGCGCTTTGTGGCCGAAACCGAGCGGGCCGACAAGCTGCTGCAAGACTTTCAAACCGCCCGCGAGCACCTGGCTGTGGTGGTGGATGAGTACGGCGGCGTGTCGGGGGTCGTCACCCTCGAAGACGTGCTTGAGGTACTGACCGGCGAAATTGTTGATGAAACCGATCGCAGCATTGACCTGCAAAAGCTGGCCCGCCAGCGGGGGCGACATATTTTGCGCACCCGAGGATTCAACTGGCCCTCCGATTCTTAGGGGTGATCGGAGTTTGCTTGCTGAAGGGGCAGGGCAAACGCCGTTTGCCCCTACGCAATTCCCGGCTGAAATCGGGGCGATGGCGCTTTAGCCCCGAAATTCCGAGGCCACGATCATCGAGCCAATGCCCAGATCGCTAAAAATCTCCAGCAGTAGGGCATGGGGCACCCGGCCATCGAGAATGTGGGCGGCACCGACCCCCTGGGCCAGCGATCGCACGCAGCAGTTCACTTTTGGAATCATGCCCCCGGCCACCACGCCGCTTTCGATCAGCTGGCGAGCCTGCTGAATATCCAGCTTGGGCAGTAGGGTCGAGGGGTCTTTGTAGTCTTCTAAAATGCCCTTGGTATCGGTGAGCAAAATCAGCTTTTCAGCTCCCAGGGCGGCGGCAATTTCGCCCGCAACGGTATCGGCGTTGATGTTATAGGCCTGGCCTGTCTCATCGCTGGCTACGCTCGACACAATGGGAATGTAGCCCGCCTCCACCAGCGACTTCAGCAGGCCCGAGTCGATGCCGCTGACTTCGCCCACAAACCCGACCCCCTCGGCCCCCTGGGGGCGGGCGGTGATCAAATTGCCGTCTACGCCGCAGAGGCCCACGGCCTTGCCCCCGGCCTGGTTGATCAGCGACACCAGTTCTTTGTTGACCCGACCCACCAGCACCATCTCCACCACATCCATGGTGGGGGCATCGGTCACCCGCAGGCCGTCTTTAAACTGAGGCTCGATGCCCAGTTTGCCCAGCCAAATATTGATCTCGGGGCCGCCGCCGTGCACCACCACTGGGCGAATGCCCACGCAGGCCATAAACACAATGTCGCGGATCACGTCGGCCTTGAGGCTGCCATCCTTCATGGCCGCGCCGCCGTACTTGACCACCACCGTGCGCCCCCGAAACTGCTGAATGTAGGGCAGCGCCTCGCTGAGAATGCGAACCCGCGTAGCCTCGGCCTCACTGATGCTGCCTATTTGCGGAGAAGACTGAGCCATAGTGCTAGAGATAGGGGTAGCAGAGCATACATCTAATCCTGGATTGGGCTAATCTCGGATGAGCTAATCCACGACTGGGCTTAGGGTTGGGCCGAGCGGCAGATGCCAACGCCTGGGCTAAACCTGGAATAGATTGCCTGTAGTGTATCAATTGAGCACAGCAGAATCTGTCTCAGAACAGATTCTTTGGTCGATTAGGGCCAGGGTACGGGCGGCGATCGCCTCTATATTGTCCTCAGCCCCCACCGTCACCCGCACATCGGCCTGAGCATAGATGGCTTGGCGATCGGCCAGCAGCGTTGTGAGCTTAGTCTGCCAATCCTGCCCTTCGAGCAGGGGACGGCCTGTATCACCGTCCAACCGAGCTTGCAGCACGGTGGGGGGCGCATCTAACCACACCACCACGCCGTGGTGCAGGTAGCTCCAGTTCTGCTGCTGGGTGACAATGCCGCCCCCGGTGGCAATAACCAGGCGACGGTAGGCCGACAGCTCCGCCAGCACCTCGGTTTCGAGCTGACGAAAGACAGCCTCGCCCTGGGTCGTGAAAATATCAGGGATAGATTGTCCGGCAGCCGCCTCAATGACAGCATCGGTATCAAAAAACTGGTAGCCCAGGGTCTGGGCCAGGGCGGCTCCGGTGCTGCTTTTGCCGGCCCCCATCATGCCGATGAGGTAGAGGTTGATGCCGTTGAGGCGATCGATCAGGGTCATGGTTGTGGAGAAGATTGAGAAAGTGGGCGGGTGGATGGGTGAGTGGGAGGTTAAGGGGTGAGGGCATCGTCGGCGGCGGCCCAGTCGTCGTCGCCGTCTTGGTCAGCGCGGCGATGGTCATTAGCAGCGGCTTCGATGGGGGCGGTGTAAGGCGGCACAATTACCCGGTAGTCAGCATCGACAACGCCGTCTTCAGCCATTTCGGGGGCGCTCAGGCGGGTATCGCCGCGATCGAAGGTCTGTTCTGCGTAGGTTTCGTCCCTAGAGAAGCCGTAGATAGTTTCTGAGGCATACTCACCATCCGGCTCGTCGGGGTCGGCAGCGCTACCGTAGAAAACATCATCGGGTGGAGCATAGATGTTGTCCACCTGACCACTGGGCGCAGGAGTATCGTTCTCATCGCGGTAGCTGTAGGAATACAGTGACCCATCCTGATAAACCTGGCGCGGGGCCTGGGAAGCTTCAAAGTCACGCTCCTGGCCCGAATTCGAAGCACGGGAAGGTCGGGTTGCCCCCTGGTCCCAGCCCCGGCTGATGTCGTCCAGGCTGTCTTGTACCGGGCTCACCCCTGGGGCCGTGTAAGGCTGGTTTTCGAGACCACCCCAGTCGTCATCTAGCTCTCGCAGCGACTCGTTGACTCGCTGCTGCTGCTTGGCTCGCTGCTTGCTGCTGCTAAACCAGGTGGTAACGCCATCAATGATGCCCGAGGCCGTATCTAAGGGCGAGCCTGAAGCGGCAGATGAAGTTTCGGGCTGGGATGCTCGGCTCAGCGATTCCCAGTCATTCCACTGGGCGGGTGACTGAAGGTTTGTCCAGGCTCGCCAACTGGGGTCGTCGTCTGAGTCGCCGCTGGGGGGGCGATCGCTAGGGGAAGATGGTGTTCGCCCAGACCCAGTCGCCCTGGGGTTGGTGTAGGGGGGTGGGCTGGGGCGATCGCTAGCGGCCCGACTGGCCGCCGCCGGCCCCGGCCCCGAAGGTTCATAAAACGACTGGGGCCTATACTTATAGGCCGTCGATCGACTGCGGTAGCCCGCCCCCGCTGAGCCCAGTAGGGCGGTTAGGATCAGGGTGGTGAGAGCGCCTAGCAGCACCGCGATCGCCAGCCACACCCCCAGGGGCAACGCCTGGGTACTGCCGCCCAAAAACACCAGCGGCAGCGCCGGGGCCAGGTTTTGCACCCCCAGCAGCACCACCAATCCCAGCACTAGCACCACCACAATCAGACGTACGGTAGCCATATCTAGCCCTATAGCGCCATCTTGCCCATCCTATCGTGACTCGCGGGGTAAATGCCCCTGCCAACGGTTGAGGGGTACGCAGTCAATATCGACCTGATCGAGGGCGCGAGCCACGACAAAATCGACCAGGTCATCAATGGTCTGGGGCTGGTGATACCAGGCCGGAATGGCCGGCACAATCCGCGCTCCGGCCTCGGCCAGAGTCGTCAAGTTGCGCAGGTGAATCAGGCTAAAGGGGGTCTCGCGCGGTACCAGCACGAGCTTACGCCCTTCCTTCAGCTGCACATCGGCGGCCCGCTCCAGCAGGTCAGAGCTAAGCCCCGCCGCCAGCCGTCCCACGGTACTCATGCTGCACGGTATTACCACCATCCCCGCCGCTCGGTACGACCCGCTGGCGATAGTCGCGCCTACGTCACCCCAGGGATGGCAGCGCAGCTTACCCGCCGTCGGCACCCCCGCTTGGTCACGCCAAAATTGCTCTTGCTTATCGGGGTCGAGCGGCATGTGAATGCCCGACTCCGCCTGCCACACCATCTGCGATGCCTTAGATGCCACCAAATCCACAACGCCATCGGCATTCAGCACATGTTTGAGGGTATGTACTGCATAGATCAGTCCCGATGCCCCGGTAACGCCCACGATCAGGGGACGGGCAGGAGTGAGGGGGTCGGATGGGGGCATGTTGGTGGAGGGGGAGATGGGTAGATGAAAAGGCGATCGCTCTGTTTTTCCTAAGGTCTTGCCCTCTTCATCCTAACGAGCCAAGGGGATTAGAGCTAACTCATCCACCGCTAACCCATCTACGCTTTACTCACTCTCATCCCGCCCGCCGTCATCTCTGTTAATGGGCTCCCCATTGTCGTCTTCGCTGTAGTTGTTGTCTTCGTCTTCGGGGGCCTGGCTGCCGCCACCGACGGCCACCAGATCAATCTGCTGACGGTAGTAGTCAACGCTCTTGACCTGCACATCAACTTTGTCACCGAGGCGGTACTGCTGGCGGTTTTTGCGGCCAACGAGCTTTTGCTGACGAGCCCTGTACTCGTACCAGTCGTCTTTGAGCGAGCTGACGTGGACAAGACCTTCGACCAGTAGCTCTTCAATCTCAACAAAGAAGCCGTAGGACTGCACCCCGGTAATCAGGCCGTGGAAAACTTCGCCCGTATGCGATCGCATAAACTCGGCTTTTTTCAGTCCCTCCAGGTCTGATTCAGCCTCCTGGGCCAGGCGCTCGCGCTCGGTCAGGTGAATGGCGATGCGGGGCAGATCGTCTTCTAGCTCGTGCTGAATGTCGGGGGGCAGCACGTTCCAGTTGACCTGGCCATGGCAGGAGCTATGGCGCAGATTGGCGGGGTCTTTAGAGCGGGTGGAGCGGCGATCGCGGCCCGACTCAAATACCGCATGGAGAATGCGGTGCACCAGCAGATCGGCGTAGCGCCGAGAGGGCGACGTGAAGTGGGTATAGCTGTCGCTAAGCGCCAGCCCAAAGTGCAGGTCGGCGTGGGTGCTGTAGAAAGCGGGCTGAATGGTTTCCAGCAGCAGGTAGGTGAGAATTTTCTCGGCCCCAGAATCGGCAAACTGCTCCACAAACCGCTGGTAGTCCTTGGGCTGGGGGGCTGCTTCGTCGTCGAGGGAGAGCTGAATGTCCATGTTTTCGGCCAGCTTGATCAGCTCCTGCACATCGCTGGCCTCGGGGGCGCGGTGCAGCCGGTAGATGGCGGGCACGCCTAGAGCCTTGAGCTGCTGGGCAATGAGCTGATTGGCCAGCAGCATGCACTCGGTGACAATTTGGCGAGAGGGCAAATTGGTGGCGGTCACCATCACCCCCAGCAGACCCTCGTCGTCGTACTGGAACTTGGGCGAGCGGTAGTGGGCCAGGGGTTCTCCGGCATCGGCGGGGAAGTCGTACTCGGGCAAATTCAGCTCAAAGGAACCCCGGTGGAGCCGCTGCCGCTTGATCGCCTGACTCAGGTAGAGCAGATTATCCAACAGGTCGTAGACGGGCTCTAGTGCTTTTAGGGTCTTGGGCTTAATGCCCAGGCTCTTAATCAGGTCTGAGTTGTCGCGCTCTAGCACCGCCTGGGCTTCCTGGTAGGAAATTTGGTGGTCTACCGCCACCATTGTGGGCTGCACTTCGTACTCCAGCACCGCGCCGGTGTCGTCCAGGGTGACCAAGACCGAGATAGCGAGGCGATCTTTGCCCGCCAGCAGCGACCCTAAGGATCCAGACAGAGGCGGCGGCAGCATCGGAATCACCTCATCGCCTAGGTAAATCGATGTGCCGCGTTTGCAGGCCTCTTGGTCGATGACCGAGTGAGCCTTTACGTAGTGAGAAATGTCGGCGATGTGAATGCCCAACCGCCACTGGCCCGCTTTGGTGCGCTCCAGGCTGAGGGCATCGTCGATCACCTGGGCGTCAGGGCCGTCAATAGCGATGGTCAGCGTCTCCCGCAGATCAACGCGACCTTTGCTGTCGGCCTTGAGTACGCGGGTGGGCAAGTCCTGGGCCGCGTTCAGCACCGCATCGGAAAAGGTGCGGGGCAGGTCGTGCTTGCAGTAGACAATGTCGATGTCGGCGGCGGCTTCGGCATCGCTGCCCAAAATTTGGGCGACTCGGCCCAGGGGCGCGTGCTGTCCGAGGGGATAGCGGACAATTTCGACATGGGCCAGCTGGTCAACCGCCTCGGCCAGATCGGTCCCATTGGCCATCAGAGATAGCTCAAACAGCAGGCGATCGTCGAGGGGCACAGCTCGATACTCTTCGGCCTCTTGCTTGACCCGAGCCAGCACCGAGGCATTGGCCCGTTCTAAAATGAGCTGCACTTCGCCCTCGGGGCTGCGGCGGCGGCTGCCCTCTTTGGTCACCTTGACCAGCACGCGATCGCCGTTCCAGGCCGTATTCAGCTGGCTTTCGCGCACGTAGATATCGTCGGCCCCCTCCTCATCCTGAATGGCAAAGCAAAAGCCCTTGCTAGAGCAGCGCAGCTTGCCCTCAATCACGTCTTCGCCCAAATTACGGCGGTACTTACCCCGCTCTTTAACCAACACCCCCAGGCGCTCCAGGGCATCGACTGCAATTTGCAGGTCGCGCTGGCTGGCATCGTCGTTGCAGTGCAGCTTTTTCTCCAGGCCTTTGAGGGTGTGGGTCTTGTCTTTGGCGAAGCTGGCCAGTAGGGCCGCGATCGAGAGTTCCATGTAGCGACTGATTCCTAAAACTATTCATGACTGGGTGCCCTGGGCTGGGTCAGGACATCAACCCGGTTGTGAGCGCAAGGGAAGCTTCAACTCGCCGCCTGTGGAAACGAGGCAGCACCGAAGCCAAAGTTGACGCTGGGACTGAAATCGGCCTCGATTCGCTGACCTTGAGCCGGATTTGGGATCCTAAAGCCCTAGCCTGTGTCTCCAGCGGTGGCCGCAACAACAGCCGACTGAAACCGCCAACGCTCAAGTGTAACCGCTACCGCTTCAGATGAACCTAACCGTTGGTAACCACCCCCCAGGCCAGACCCGCAGCGAGGGCTAGCTCCGCTAAAGGACGGGAACAGGCTACCCATACAGTTTCTCAGGAAATGGACCGCTGTCAAATCTTTTTGTCAATGCCAAGCAACGTTTTGTAAATGAGGTCTGTGGCGCAGGGTGCAGGTACCAGGTCACCCCCACACTTCAAAACCCTGCACCCCTTGCCCTGTCTCAAGTTCGCTCGCCGGTAACGATATAGGCCACTCGCTTGCCAATGTTGGTAGCGTGATCGGCAATGCGTTCCATATAGCGAATCGCCAGCACCAGCAGTACCGTCGGCTCGACTGATCCCATCAGGTTGGTTTGGTGGGCCAGCAGGGCGTAGAGTTCGTCGTAGTCGGTGTCGATCGCGTCGTCTTTTTGCTTAATCTCCAGACCGCTTTCGGCGTCCAGGTCTGACAGGGCCAGCAGGCACATAGCCACCATTGACCGACAGCGATCGAGCATGGTCTGTACCCGCCCCATCAGCGGGTGTACCGGGTAGGGAAAGAGCTTGATCGCTACTTCGCCCAAGTCTTCGGCATAGTCACCAATCCGCTCTAGGTCGCGCACCAGCTGCATAAACGCGCCAATGCGCCGCAGATCTTCGGCCTCGGGCTGGGCCTGAAGCGTAAACAGGTGCATACAGTCCAGCTCGATCTGACGGTAGAACTGGTCAATCTGCTTGTCATGGCGGTGCAGGCGCTGAGCGGCGTCAAGGTTGCGATCGCAGAGCGCCTCCCGAGCCAGTACGCAAGAATTTTCGACCAGTGCGCCCATCCGCAGTAGGTCGCGCTGCACCCGCAACAGCTGCCGCTCAAAGTTGCCGCGCACCGGTTGAGTTGTATCCATATCAAGCATCGCCAGGACATTGAGAGAATTGAGACAGCGGTAGCTGGGGCCCTTTAGCCTAACAGCCTTTAAGGGTTATGCCTTGAACTAGGAACGCCAGCACTGTCGATCGGGTTCCCGTTAAGCTCTGTAACAGTTAGGCCAGCTCGCCTCGCGATAGTTCCCGTCTTAGTTAACAATCGGTCTAGACTCATGTCTTTCTAAGCGTTATTCACTCAGCGTCGAGGAGTATTTTTTATGCCCCTTTCAGAGACTCAGATTTTTATTGCCCTGGCCATAGCTTTACTGCCTGGTATTCTGGCACTTCGCCTGTCTACCGAGCTTTATAAGTAGGTTAAGTTGGGGCACATCTCAGTGCTCAGCTGCCATAGTTCACCATAACAAAAGGCTTCGATGTCATGACATCGAAGCCTTTTGTTATGAAAGGATGACAATAATCGCCATCCAGCGAAACCTACAGACTCATGGCGGGCTCATTCTTAACCGGCCCTAGGGCTCCCGAGTAAATCAGGCCTCGTCGGGTATCGAGGGTGAGAATGCTGCCGTCGCGAATGACTTCGGTCGCGTTTTTCACCCCCACAATTACTGGTACCCCTAGCCGCAGCCCAATCACCGCCGCGTGGCTGGTGGGGCTATCGTCCTCGGTGACGATGCCCCCGGCTCGACGAATAACATCCACAAAGTCGGCGTTGGTGTGGGGCACCACCAAAATTTCACCGTCGTTGAAGTCGTTGACATCCAGGCTGTTGCGGGCCACCCGCGCCCGCCCACTGACCGAGGCTTCGCCAATACCGACCCCGCGCCCGACTACGGCAGTCACCACATCCACCTTGATCAAGTCGGTGGACCCCGACACCCCCTGGAGGGTGCCCGCCGTTAGCACCACCAGATCGCCATCGTTGAGCAGGTGCTTTTCTTGGGCTACGCTCATGGCCGCCTGAAAGGTCTGGGTGCTAGAGGGCAAATCGAGCACCAGCAGAGGCCGTACCCCCCACACCAGCTGGAGCTGGCGAGCCACATGAACGTGGGGGGTGACCGCCAAAATCGGCGTTTCAGGGCGATACTTCGACACGTTGCGGGCGGTGGACCCGGTTTTGGTTAGGGTCATAATCGCCGCCGCGCTGAGTTGTGAGGCAATGTGACCCACCGCCTGGCTGATGGCGTTGGGAATCGAGCGCGCACCACTGCCCTTGCGATCGCCCAGCGTCAGCCCCTCCTGCTCAGTACACACCGCGACCTTAGCCATGGTCGCCACCGCCTCCACCGGAAACTTGCCCACGGCGGTTTCGTTGGAGAGCATCACGGCATCGGTGCCGTCAAGAATGGCATTGGCGATGTCAGACACCTCAGCCCTAGTCGGGCGCGGATTAGACACCATGCTGTCGAGCATCTGGGTGGCGGTAATCACCGGAATGCCCAGGGCATTAGACATGGCAATCAGCCGCTTCTGCAAGATGGGCACCTCCTCAGCGGGCAGTTCTACCCCCAGGTCGCCCCGAGCTACCATCACCCCATCGGAGAGCGACAAAATCGCCTCCATCTGCTCGATCGCCTCGTGCTTTTCGATCTTGACGATTACCGGCACGTTCTTTCCGGCAGCGCTGATAATTTCCTTGATTTCGAGCACATCCTGGGGGTTGCGCACAAAGCTCAGCGCCACCCAGTCCACCCCCTGGTTGAGGCCAAACAGCAGGTCTTCGCGGTCTTTGTCGGTGAGCGCCTTGACCGAGAGATACACCCCCGGAAAGTTAACCCCCTTGTTGTTAGACAGGGTGCCGCCTACAACTACGCGGCAGTGCAGTTCCTGGGCCTCTAGGTCAACCGACTCTACCTGCATCTCCACCTTGCCGTCGTCCAGCAAAATAGTGGAACCAGTCGGCACTTCTGGAGCCAGCTTGTCATAGGTGACGCAGGCTCGCTCCTGGTTGCCAACAATAATTTCGCTGGTCAGCACAAAGGGATCGCCCTTCTCCAGAACAATCGAACCGTGCTCAAACTTGCCCAGCCGAATTTTGGGTCCCTGCAAGTCTTGGAGAATGCCGACAGGCTGGTTGAGCTCAAAAGAGGTTTGACGAATCAGGCGAATGCTGCGCTGGTGGTCGTCGTGGCTGCCGTGGGAAAAGTTAAGCCGCAGAGTAGTGGCCCCAGCTTCGATCAGCGCCCGCAGGACATCGGCATCCTGGGTGGCGGGGCCGATGGTGGCAACAATCTTGGTGCGGCGAACAGAGTTGCGCAGGGGCATAAACGACCTCTACTGAGAGTAAAACGCTACCGCCTAGAGCTGCAATTGGGCTCGTGGTTTGGTAGCTATAAAGCACAGGGATAGTAGCACGAATGCCTAAGGGCTTTACGCCTAAACCCCAAAACCAGCAAGTTTTTCAGCGTTTTCCATGAAGATGCTCCCCAAGCGAGGGGTTAGGCTCACCCCCGTTCCGCCTCTGCCCCTTAGTCCCATTTAGCGGCTGACTGAAACCTTTAGCCCTCAAGCCGTGTCACAAAAGTTTATTATTCAAGCGTCGTAACGTATACTACCGAAAACACTGGTGTAGGAGCGACGCAACATGTCGGCGGCAGCTGAGCCCCTGACGATTCGAAAAACAGTACCCCCTGAGTTACTGAAAACTGAGGGCGGGCTTAGCCTTAACAGCCTCATGTTTATAGCCTCCGTTGGGCTCATGAGCCTGTCTACGGTGGGGTATTTTTGCTGGCACTGGGCCAGTTGGTGCGTATTTTTGATGAATGTTTTGTCCCTGCACCTAGCGGGGACGGTGATTCACGATGCCAGCCACAACTCGGCCCACCGCAACCGGGTGGTCAATGCCCTGCTGGGCCACGGCAGTGCCTTAATCTTGGGGTTTTCGTTTCCTGTGTTTACGCGGGTGCACCTGCAGCACCACGCCCACGTTAACGATCCCGAAAACGACCCCGACCACTTTGTCTCCACTGGCGGCCCCCTGTGGCTGATCGCGGCTCGCTTTTTCTACCACGAAATCTATTTTTTTAAGCGCCGACTGTGGCGCAACTGGGAGCTGCTGGAGTGGTTCTTGGGTCGCCTGGCGGTGGGGTTGCTGGTGTTTACCGCCTGGCGATTCGACTTCTTGGGCTATATCTTCAACTACTGGTTTTCCCCTGCGTTGGTCGTAGGTATTGCCCTGGGGTTGTTTTTCGACTACCTGCCCCATCGACCATTTCAAGAGCGTGATCGCTGGAAAAATGCCCGCGTCTATCCTGGCCCGGTGCTCAACCTGCTGATCATGGGCCAGAACTACCACCTGGTCCACCACCTGTGGCCCTCGGTGCCCTGGTATAAGTACAAGCCCACCTACGAGGTGATGCAGCCCCTGCTGGACCAGAAAGGCTCGCCCCAGTCGCTGGGTCTGCTGCAAATGAAAGACTTCTTTGGCTTTCTCTACGACCTCTTTTTAGGCATTCGTCTAAAGCGGCATTAGCCCTCGGGCACGGTCACCGTAGGGGCACAGCATGCTGTGCCCCTATTAGGGTCTAACCCGTCACCACCAAGTCGGGCCGTAGGTCACGGGCACCGCGCAGGTACACGTGATGAATTTTGTCGTGCAGAACGGGAAGTTGCACGTGCATGAGGATCCGAATGCAGTAGGGTAGGCTGCCTTCAACATGCATGTGCTGCACGTCGAGCAGGGCAACATTGTCCCACTGGGGACGCTGGCGGGCGATCGCGGCGGGAAACACCGCATCCAAATCGCGGGTGACTGAAAAAGTGGCGCTGATGATGCAGGCAGGGTCGAGCTGGTTGCGCTCTTCCACAGCGTCCACCAGTTCGGTTACCGCCTCTCGAATCGCCGCCTCGGTGTTCTCAGTTACCGTCACCGCCCCCCGAATTGCCCACACTCGCCAGTCCACGCTGCAACCTCCAAAGGTCATTCTTCAAGACCCCAGAGACACCGCTGCGGGCATTTGGGGTAGAGAATTGACTGCATTTTACCGCTTCATCCTACCAGGCTAGAGTCTGACCTAGGCCCTAGGGCCCCTTAGGGACTGATACGGCCACGTCCCCTAGGGGTTGACCAGCCACGTCCCCTAGGGACGATATAGCCACAGGGGCAAGCCGCTGGTGGTACGCTCAAACTCTAGCCACTCAAGGGTGGCGTTGAGGGCGGGCACCGCCAGTTGGGGATAGGCCAGGCCGGGGGAACCCGGCAGCGTGATGTTACTGTTGCCCGGCAGAATCCGCTTCAGCAGCGGTTTTTTCTCGTCGAAGGTGATGCACTCGGCTTTGTCCGGATCGAGCCCGACCAGCTCGGCGGCCCAACGACGCGCCTCATCTTCGCTGCCCAGGCGGTCTACCACGCCCAGCCGCAGGGCCTGTTCGCCGGTAAAGATACGCCCGTCGGCAAAGCTGCGCACGGTGTCTTCGCTGAGGCGGCGGACCTCGGCCACGGTTGTAACAAACTGGCTGTAGCTGACGTCAATTAGCTCCTGCAAAATCGACTTTTCGGGATCGGTCAGCTCGCGATCGAAGGCAAGAATGTCTTTGTAGGGGCCAGACTTGATCACTTTGAACGACACCCCCACCCGGTCGAGCAGACGCTCCAGGTTATTGCCCCGCAGGATGACCCCAATACTGCCGGTGATGGTGCCGGGGTTGGCCATGATGTGGTCGGCCCCCATACCGATGTAGACGCCCCCTGAGGCCGAGATATTGCCGAAGCTGGCCACAATTTTGAGTTTGTCTTTGAGCCGCTGCAGGGCGGTGTAGATTTCCTGGGAGTCACCTACGGTACCGCCAGGGCTATCGATGCGCAGCAGCAGGGCTGGAAAACGCTTTTCCTCAATTTCCTTGAGAGCTTCGAGTACTCGCTTGCGGGTGGCAGCGGCGATGACGCCAGTCACCTCAATGCGGGCAATAGACTTACGAGAACGGTGCGAAAACGGCCAGACCATAGGGGTAAAAACAAACCTAAACGAACGTAAGGGTAGACGGTAACCGGAGGACCCGCCTCGTGCGGGTGCCGATCGCGCCGCAAACCCGAGACTAGCTTTAAGTGTAGCCAAAACCACACTGGGCCGGGGCCGCGCGGTGTAGCGTCGCATTGGGGTGTCAGCCTCAGCGAGCTGTCCCCGAGGCTGAACTGCGTTAACATTCCTTAAAGAAAGCCTCTCTAGCCGTCGCGATCGCATTTTCTGCCCCCATGAGTTCAGCCGCCGCTCCCACCACCCCCGCTCGTAACCCGATTGTGCTGATTGCCCCATTTTTTTTATGGGGTACCGCCATGGTGGCGATGAAGGGGGCGATGCCCCACACCGCCCCCTTCTTTATGGCCGGGGTGCGTCTGGTGCCCGCCGGGGTCGTGGTGCTGCTGGCCGGACTACTGCTGCGGCGACCCCAGACCATTAGCCGTCAGGGATGGCTTTGGATCGCCCTCTTTGCCCTGGTCGATGGCACCCTGTTTCAGGGCTTTTTGGCGGCGGGCCTGCAGCGCACGGGGGCGGGGTTGGGCTCGGTGATGATTGACTCCCAACCCCTGGCGGTGGCGGTCATGGCGCGGGGCCTGTTTGGCGAGCACATCGGTGCCCTGGGCTGGATTGGCCTACTCTGGGGCATCGCGGGTATTGGCCTGCTGGGCCTACCTGATGAATGGATTTTTTCTCTGTTCCAGGGCGATACCACCTGGCTGACCGGGGGCACCGCCCTCAATACCCTGCTGCAAGGGGGAGAATGGCTCATGCTGCTGGCGGCGTTGTCGATGGCGACAGGGACCATCTTGATTCGCTATGTGTGCCGCCACGTCGACCCGGTGGTGGCGACGGGCTGGCACATGGTGCTGGGCGGTCTGCCGCTGTTCGGTCTCTCGGCCCTGGCAGAAACGCAGCCCTGGCAGGGGTTGACGGGGTTTGACTGGGGCGCGATCGCCTATTCGACCCTGTTTGGCAGCGCCCTGGCCTACGGTATTTTCTTCTTCCTGGCGGCCCAGGGCAACCTCACCAGCCTCAGCGCTCTCACCTTCTTAACCCCGGTGTTTGCGCTGCTGTTTGGCAACCTGTTTTTGGCCGAAACCCTGAGTTCACTCCAGTGGCTGGGGGTCAGCTTTACCCTGGTCAGCATTTACCTGATTAACCAGCGTGATGTTCTGACCCAGAAACTGCGGCAGTGGATCCTGGCCCTTGAAACGACAACGTCCCCTGTAGAGCCAGATTAAAGACCAGGCTCGATAGTGGAATCCAGGTCAATGAGGCCAAGGTCAAAGCACTGAACGACCAATCCCATGCAGCAGCATCGCCCTCGGTGGCGTAGATACACTGACCTGAGTGCGACCCAGGGAAGCTACGAGGATGAACTGGCTCCTGCCAGACCGCTATTCTGTAAAAAAAAGCATTGCCGCAGGAGTACACCATGGGCCTCTTTGAAGACCTCAGTCGATTTCTCGAAACCCGACTCGACGAATTTCTGAAGGCCAACCCCCACCTAGAACTCTGGGGTTTGGAGGACCAGCTACGGGGGCAAGAGCAAGATGCCATTCACCTGCTGGGCGATCTCAAACGCCGCGAGAAGCAGCTAGAAGACAGTATTCTCGCCACGGCTCAAGATATTCAGCGCTGGCACAGCCGCATGCAAAAGGCTCAGGCCGCCAACCGGGTTGATTTGGTCAAAGCGGCCCAGGAGCGTGAGGCAACTCTGCTGCGCCAGGGCAATCAGTACTGGGGCCAGCTCAAGGGAGTCAAAGACCAGACTGAGCAAACCCGCAGGCTGCAAAAAGATATTCACGATCGCCGCCGCGAACTCAAGGCCAAAATCGCTGAGACCCAGGCTCAGCGAACGGCACAGCGCACCAGCTGGGACACCGGCTGGGCCAAGACCACCTTTGACGGCTTTGGCCGCGACCCAATGGATCCGCTAGAGGAGTCATTTCAGCGCTGGGAAACCGAGCAGGAGCTGGAGGAGATGAAGCGGACGATGGGGCGGTAGGGAGT
>JBARVK010000725.1:0-7770 GCA_049646225.1 Nodosilinea sp. | reverse complement strand
GTACTGGGCCTCGATCGCGCCATCGGGCCCCAGCACCACAATGGCGTAGGGGCTGGCCACGTTGATCCACTCATCGAGCAGGACTACCATGCCCCCCTCGCTGACCAGGGCCAGCCGAGGGCCATAGCTGTGGGGCAGCCGGTGCGACCAGACCTGCTGGCAGCGATCGCCCGTCAGTTCAAACAAATTAGCCGTGGTGCGCCGAGGGCCCGAAGCCACCTGCTCCAGGGTCAACACCAGATGGTAGGTGCCCGCTGGCGATACCTCATGGCGCAGGGTTGGCGGGTAGGGGATGGCATCTCGGCTCAGCATTGGCGGCACCTGCGACAGCACACTGAGGTCTGGCAGATGCGGTAGAACCGCGGCGATCGCGAGCTGCGCCCCCAAGACCCCGCCAGTCAAGACTCCTAGCATCAGCATTTTCTGGGCTGGCAGCCCAGGTATCCCGCCAGCAGCGCCGCCGTGACGAAGCCCATGGCTGGGCCGTTGGGAATTGGGCGCGGGGGCGGTGGGTCGACAAAGGCGGCCTCGGGCTGGAGGGCCAGGTAGGTAACCGGAGGCAGGGCGTCGGGGGAGAGTAGCGCGGGTGCCTCGGCCAGCAGCGGCGGCGTTTCTGAAGCCGCAGCGGGGAGGCTGTCTGCCGATAGCCCTGGGTTAGGGCGGGTAAAGCCGCTGTCGCGAACGACTTCAATCTGGCGATCGGTAAGGCGATCGAGGTTGGCACCGTCGGGGGTGATGTCGTCGAGGGTGCTGGGCGAGTTGCGAACGCTGCCGTCGGTCATCAAGTTATTCGCGCCCCCGGCCCCAAACCCCTCGTGGGTGAGGCCGAGGTTGTGGCCAATTTCGTGGGCAACGGTATCGAGGCGGCCTGCCCCATTGTTGAAGGTCGAAATATCGTCATCGATCACAATGCCGTTTTGGCCAATCCAGCCTAACCCCAGAGTATTTGCCCCATCCAGGGGAAAGATGCTCTCCACAAACCACAGGCTGATTGGCCCAGAGGTGCGGGTCGATAGCGGGTTGCGGCCAAAGGCCCCGGCCCCGCCCGCAAAGGACAGCTCGGCAAATTCGTCTTGGCTATCGATGGTGAGAAAGCGGCTGGCGTTGAGCCGATTGGGAGCCAAAAAGCTAACGTCGAGGTTGGCCTGGGCCCAGATTTTGCGGGTTGCCTCTTCAAAGGTGGCTAGATCGGCACAAAACAGGCCAACGTCGTCGCACACCTGAATCGGCTGAACATTGACAAACCGAGTGGAGCCTCGGCTGCTCATCCCTTCACCCGCACACGACACCAGCGCCGCCGAAAAGCCGCAAACTAGCAGAAACTGGGGCTTAAAAGGCAGGTTGACCATATGGTGCAAAGTACGATATTTCAGAGCCAGCGTCGCTCTCAGATCACCTTACCCTGAGCAACCGTAGGATCAGGGAGATTAGCCAAAAATTTTCTGTAAAATTCCCTTTTTTTGACGTTGACCCAGCACTAATTGTTGCAGTAGCTGCCCCTGCCACAGGGGCAACGACTCGCTAGCCTGCTGTAGCTGCGCCACCTGAGCCAGATCTGAGGCCGCCTCGGCCCCACCGCCGGTCAGCCACCGGGCGATCGGATGGTCCCACCCCTGCAGAAATTCGTCGAGCATGACCCGATGGCTGTCGTCGATGGGAAAGGGGGTGGCGCTGGTTTCCGCCTGGATGGTTTCGTGGAGGCCTTGACGAGGTTTGGCTTTGGCGGCCAGGGCTTTGGCGGTGAGCGATCGCCAGGTTTCGCTCAGCAGCGGGGGCAGCACCGCCAACCTGGCGGCCTGGGCCATCTCCTGGGCCAGGGCGATCAGGTCGCGATCGCCGGTTTGTTCACCATAGCTGGCAAAGTCGGTCAGCAGGGGCTGCCACAGCTCGCGCTCCAGCACCGTGGCCAGCCGCCCCGTAGCGGGGTCGGCTACGGCACCGCTGGAACTGGCCAGATGGGCCACCGCGATCGCCAAATCGGTCTGGCTCTCGGCGCTGAGGCAAAACCAAACGCGATCGCTTAGGGTCTGCCGCACCTGCTGCTTGGCCTCGTCGAGCTTGAGCGCTGGGGCTGCTGCCAGAGGCTGACTCGAAACCCCAGGCGAACTAGCGGGGGGCGAGGGTGCATTGGGGGCAGGCGGAGGCGATGGCGATGGCACCTCCGCCGCAGACTGCACCGGCAGAGCTTGCACCTGAGCGGCCAAGAAGGCGGCTTTTTCCGCTGGCGGCGATGTTTTTTGCACCCCCTCGGGCTGACCTGGCTGAACCACCGGCTCCGGGGTCTGAGCCGATAACAGCGCGGCGTTTTCAGCTGCGAGGGCGCTCAGTAGCGCGTCTTTTCGCGCCAGCAGAGCGTTCTGCTCGGCCAGCAGAGCCTCAACCTCGGCCAGCCGCTGCGCCATTTCCTGGCGCTCGACCGCCCCCGCCCCCGCCCGCACCAGGTTGCCGTAGTGGGGGTCGCTGAGATCTACGGGCTGAGCCGACTCGCCGGGCGGGTACAGCCACCCCTGGGGGTCGCCCCGCTTCACCACCAGCCGCTGCCCCTCGGAATTGCCAATGGTCAGGGTAGCGACGTCTGCTGTCGTGGTGGTTATGGCCGAGTAGCGGCGGTTGCTAAAGGTGAATTCGGCCTCGGTGGGTGAGTCTGCCGCCGGAGCTGGCGGTGAGGTTGCCTCGGCATGATGGGCCGCTTCACCCTCAGCATCCTCAGGCGAGTGGGACGGCTGAACCGGCTCTAAAACCGGGGCAGGGATAGTCTCAGGCCGATTGACCGGCGCGTCTGCGTCATAGGCTGGTTCGGCGTCATGCTCTCGCAGGGGCGCGGTTGGGTAGGCGGGCAACGATCCCCCACCAGAGAGGTTGGGAAGGGATGGCCCGACCCTGGAACGACTCTGGAGGCTGGGTTGAGCCCGACTGATACCCGCCGCCGGTCGCACCCCGACCAGCTCTAGCTCGACGCTGGTGGTGCCCTGCCACTCGTTCTGCTTGAGCTTGTAGGCGACATCCAGGCGATCGGGCAGGGGGTAATATTCGCCCCAGCGCCAGGCGATCGCCTTGATCGTGACATCGCCGCCCGCGTCCCCCAGCAACAGCTTAAGGTGGTCACGGTTGCGGCCTACGGTCTGCTGTTCCAGCACCCGCAGATTGGGCGTCCAAAACACCGGGTCTGGGTTTTCGATGCCGCAGGGGTGCAGGTGGTCGATCTGATCGAATAGAGTTTGATCGATGTCGTTCAGCTGCGCCTGGACATCAATCTTGACCAGGGGCTTGAGCAAATCGACGGTCAGGGTTTGGCAGGCGTAGTGCGACAGCCGCGTTGTCACCTGACGCAGCCGATTGGCCAAAAACGAAAAGCCCCCCGCCGCCCGGTGGCCGCCAAACTTTTCCATCAGGTCGTGGCAGCTTTGCAGGGCGGCAAACACGTCAAATTCTGGAATGCCCCGCGCTGAGCCGCGAATGACTCTGTGGTCGTCGTCTTCATAGGTGCCGATGAAAACGGGCACGCCGTAGCGCTCCACCAGCCGCGAAGCCACAATGCCAATCACGCCGTGGTGCCAGCCGGGCTGCACCACCACCAGCACGCGATCGCGCTCAATATCCACCGTGCCCAGGGCTCGCTGCTGCTCGCACCAGGCGATCGCCTCCTGCTCAATGCTCTGGCACAGGTCTTGGCGGGTGCCGTTGATCTGCTCGCACTGCATGGCCCGTTCCAGGGCCACCCCCACATCGTCGGTGGTGAGCAGGTCGATCACAATCTGCGGTTCACTGATGCGGCCCACGGCGTTGATCCGCGGCCCCAGGCGAAAGCCAATGTGCTCAGGCTTCAGTGGCTTGCTCTGGTCAGCCAGCCCCGCCACCTGAATCAGCGCCTGAATGCCGAAAAGGCGCGATCGGGGCAGCAGCCCCAGCCCCCGCCGCACCCAGCGCCGGTTCACCCCTGTCAATGGGGCCAGATCGGCGATCGTGCCTAGGGTAAACAGCTCCAGCAGTGGCCCGGTTAAATCTTGCGTGCGGTCTAGCGCCTGGGCCAGACACACCGCCAGAATATAGGCCACCCCCACCCCCGCCACGCCACGATAGGGCGAGGTTTCCGGCAATAGCTTGGGGTTCAAGATAGCGTTGGCTGGGGGAATCTCGGGGGGAATATCGTGGTGATCGGTGACAATCACCGCCAGACCCAGCTCTCTCGCCCGGGCGATCGGGGCCACCGCCGCAATGCCATTGTCTACCGTGAGAATGAGGGTAACACCCTCGGCGTGGCAGTCTTCGACAATGCGGGTGTTGATGCCGTAGCCCTCAGCCATGCGGCTAGGAATGAGGTAGCTAACGATGCCCCCCAGCGCTCGCAACGCCCGCAGCAGCAGAGCGGTGCTGGTCATACCGTCGGCATCGTAGTCACCACAGATGGCGATCGCCTGCTGGCTGGTAATGGCCTCCACCAGCAGCTCTAAGCTCGCCGCTAAATCGGGGAATTCCGCCAGGGGCGACGGCAGCTGCTGCCGCTCAGGGTCAAGAAAATCAGCCGCCTGGGCGGGTGTCGTTAGCCCCCGGTTGATCAAAACCTGGGTGAGCAGCGGCGAAAGCCCGGTGACCTGAGCTAAAGATATTGCTAAGGGTTCATTAGCCGTTGCCACCTGCCACCGCTGGCGCGGCAGGCCAGTTGTTGCAGCTGTGGTAGAAGCCGAAATGGCAGAGTCGGTCACGACACGGGGGAAACTAGATCATGTGCACTTATCATAGCGGGAGTTACCGGTTTGGTTAAACCCGGCGCGTCCCCAGCAGCGATTCGTAACCCAGCCAGTTTAGGGCACTATGCCAAATCTAGCTGAGGAAGCAAAAATCTTTCAGGTCAGCGAGCATTCGGGAGCGGTAAGATTTTGAGCACAATTGCCGACTAGTCTTTTCAAGCAGCGGCTAATCAAGGGAACTTACGATAGATGTCTTGCCGATGCCGCACTCGGCGAAACTCAATCACCTGGTTTGCTTGATCAATTCGTAAACCCAAACGATAGGATCCAAAGCGAACTTTGTAGAAATCATCGTATCCCTTTAGCTTTTCAACTCTGCCAGCACTAAAAGGATTTTCCTTTACTGTACTATCGAAAGCAAACTCTTCAATCTGCTGCCTAACTCTTTCAGGGATTTTCGCTAGCTCTTTGTAAAATGTTTTCGTGTATCTAACCTGCCAATCCATTAGCCTGCCTTGGCCAAAACTGATTGATAAAAAGCTTGACCGGCTTCTCTATCTAGCCACTCATCGTCGTCAACCTCTTCCATAAGTTGACCCAGCGCCTCATCCTCTAGCCAGTCCATCAAAATTTCGGGTTGAGTGTTCAATAGCTGAGCCAGGGTAAAAATTGATACCTTGGGTTCTTCGGAAAAGAACAAAACACCAGGCATATCCTTAGCTTTCAAAAACCTTAAAAACAGGTCTGGCTGAATGCCGAGTATCGATGCCGATGTCGAAAGATCAAGCGTTAGTGACGTGGTCATTGCATCTAAGCTCGATGAACACAATAGAGTTATCAACTAAAAAGAAGATTTCTCAGCATTTATGATAGTCAATGGGCGGAGCGAGACTCGAACTCGCACAACCGAAGTCGCCACATTTTGAGTGTGGTGCGTCTACCAATTCCGCCATCCGCCCTTGGATGAGTCCCCATTATACTCGACTGCCGGGCGTTTTACCAGCTGATAGTAGTCATCGGTGCTGGCCCAGCGATCGATCTCCCTGGCTCGCAGCACGGGCACCGGGTGAGTCAGGTCTTGAGTGCGAAGCTGCCGGAGGGCATCGCCCAGGGCATCTTCGCTAAGGCTGTCGTAGGCGCGGGCCTGGTCAATAAAGGCGTCGACGTTGAGCTGATCAATCAGCGAAGGAGAGCCGCCGCAGAGCTTCATCAGCAGGGAAGCCACAACGTGGGGGTCTTGGGCGACCAGCAGGGCAGCGCGATCGCAGGTAAACTCGGCACAGCGCACCCACTCCATCAGCTGACTTTGCAGACTTTGGGCCAGCACCCCGCCCAGGGGCAAACTGCCCGCCGCCAGAGTCAGCAGGTTGGCCAGGGTGAGGTAAACGCTGTGCTCACACTTGAGGTGGCCCAGCTCGTGGGCAATCACCGCCTGGGTTTCCTCCGGCGTCAGCAATTCCAGCAGCGCCGTGTGGATAACGATGAAGGGCTGCTCGCCGCGCATGGCAAAGGTGTAGGCGTTGGGCACCGGGTTTTGGCGCACGTAGAGCTGGGGCACCTCCAGGTCAAGAATCTGGCAGGCTTCGACCAGCAACTGGTGTAGACTGGGCAGCTGGCGATCGCTCACCTGCAGACTAGCGGCCAAATGGTCGAGGTGAAAAACCCGCTCGGCCAGGGGAGCCAGAGCCATACGCACCATCACATCGAGCCCCGGCAGCTGCTTTAGGGCGCGGGTCGCTTCGAGGTCAAGGGGATGGCGAAACTGGTCGGCGCTTAACCCAACCAGAAGAGTTTTGCCGATCATAATTGGAGGAGCTATGCAGTGCCTTCTATCGTAGCTTGGGGAATTGGGCTTGGGCGGTGGGCCGGTTTCCCTTGCCTTAAAAGTTCGCTACTATACCTCTCTAGCTGAGGCTATTCACAACCTGCCTCTGCCGCCCAACCCCTGCCCTAAGGAAACACCGTGACAATTCAGGAATTTAGTTTGCTGCTAGTGGCGGTGCTGGCCAGCGCCTTTGGCCAGCTATTTCTAAAATTGGGAGCGCAACAGCTGGGCCAGGTCACCAGTGCCAATGCCCTTGGCCATGTTCTAAGCATTGCCACGACCCCCGCACTGATCGCCGGTCTGATGGCCTACGGCGTCGGCGCGGTGCTCTATATTCTGGTCCTGACGCGGGTTGAACTTAGCGTTGCAGCTCCGGCGGCTTCGATGATCTACCTGGCCTCGGTCTTGATCGGGGTGCTGGTGTTTAAGGAAGATCTGTCGCCCACTCGCCTGGTTGGGCTGGGGCTGATTATGGGCGGTGTGGTGCTGGTGGCGTCTCGGTAGTGGCAGGCAGGGCCAAGACCAGGCCCCTTGATGTCCACCAGGGCAGGACCGACAATGGAAACAGGCGATCGCTCGGCTTGAGTCAACGGCGTTGCATGCACCCATCCCATGATTGTCACCGTAGCCAGCTTCAAAGGGGGCGTGGGCAAAACCACTACTGCTATTCACCTGGCGGCGTTTTTGCAAGGCTATGCCGAAACCTTGTTGATCGATGCCGACCCCAACCAGTCGGCGCTGGCCTGGGCCAGTCGGGGTGAGCTACCGTTTTTGGTGGTCGACCAATGGCAGGCGGCTACCATCCCTAACCCCAGCGGCCATGTGGTCATTGATACCCCCGCCCGCCCCGTTGCCGAAGACCTGGCTTTGCTGGCATCTGCCTGCGATCTGCTCATTTTGCCGACGACCCCCGATATTCTTTCCCTCGATGCCCTGGCGCTGATGGTGCAGCACCTAGCCGGGCTGCCCGTTGCCCCCTACCGCATTCTGCTGACTATGATTCCGCCCCACCCCAGCCGAGCCGGCGCTGAGGTGAGAGAGATGCTGCTCACAACCGGGCTACCGCTGTTTGAGGGCGGCATTCGCCGCTACGCCGCCTTTCAAAAAGCGGCTCTAGCGGGTACGGCGGTGTATGACGTGAAAGACCCGAAGGCGGAAGTGGGGTGGCAGGATTATGGGGCGGTTGGCAAAGAGATCTTGGCTTTGGCGCTGGATATAGAGGATGGGGGTAATGGGGTGATGGGGTGATGGGGTGAT
>JBARVK010000724.1:0-8057 GCA_049646225.1 Nodosilinea sp. | reverse complement strand
TCGCCTGGTCGGGCTGCAGCCCGTTCTGGGCCTCCTGCAGCAGGCGGCGGTTGACCTGACGTTGCTCCCACTGCTGAATGCGGGCTTGGGCCTGGCTCCAGATCTCACCCGGGTCTTCGGGCACTAGGCGGGCGGCGCTGATCGCCCCGTCTAAATCGCCGGAAGCGGCCCTCCCCTCGGCTAAGTCGATAATCACCAGGCTCCAGCGTTCAATATCCGCCTGAGCCTGGGCGTAGGCAGGATCACCTGCGGGCACCTGGCGGGCCTGCTCAATCGCATCATTAAACAGCGAGGCCGACAGCGGCTCAATCAGCCGCCGGGCCTGATTGAGGGCGGCTTCGCCCGACAAGCTAGCGTTGGCGTAGCCGGTTTTGGCCTGGTTGACCAGGGCCTCGTAGTCAACCGGACGCTCCCCTTCGGGAATCTGTTCGAACCAGACCAGTGCTTCTCCAAACTGGCGCTGGGCCAGGGCATTGCGGGCTCGCTCCAGGGCTTCGGCTCCGCTCACTGACGTACTGGGGAACAGAGTCTCTCCCGAGCCTTCTCCGCTGGGGGAGGGCACCTCTGGGGCAGAGGTGTCTGAAGGTGATGCCACCGGAGCCGGGGCAACAGGATCGGTCGACGGTTGGCCTACCAGACTATCCTGGTTGCGCCACAGAACCCCCAGCAGCAGCAGTCCGGCTACAGCTAAAATGCCCAACTTCCACCAGGGCACTAAATCATCAGAATCAGTAGCCGGACTAAAGCCGGAAGTCAGCTCGGTTGACGGGTTCGGGCTGGGCAATTTGCCCGGTGGCAGCCCCTCGGCTGGCGGTGGCTCGACGACTGGCTCGGCGCTTAAGACCTGGCTCGGCAGCGGGTCAGAAATCAGACCGGGGGCAGTCGGGGCGGCGGCTGTCGGGGCGGGCAAGGCCATGAGCAGATCGGGATTGGCCGACGGAGAAGGAGTAATCTCGGGTTCAGGCGGCACGCCAACGGGCATTTGCCCGACTAGGCTGGGGGGGACGAGCATGGCATACTGCTGGCCGGGGGGCAGCACCGCGACGGGGTTTTGCACTGGCCGCCAGTGGTGCTGGCACAGCTCGGGCACGCGATCGCGCAGGTAGTCGACCAGCTGCGCCAGGGTCAAACACCCGTGGAACCGCATGCCCTCGATCAGCGCTTCGGTAAACAGGCCGTGGCGCACCGCCAGAGTTTCTTGAGAAAACTGGTCGGGTTGGCACGACAGCACCAGGGGAATGTTCAGAGTTTGGGCCAGCGCCATCGACGGGGCACCCAGCCCCTGGTGTCCAGGAGCGATCGCCAGGGCGCTCTGGGGTCGGTTGATATCAAGCATGACAATAGACTGGCGCTGCTTGCCCTGAACCAACTGGTGCAGTAGGGTTTCGACGAGCAGGCCGGTTTGCTCAATCTGGTTAGGGTCGGCATCGATGGGCAGCAGGTAGTCTTGCCCCTGCCACTGCACCCCGTAGCCGCTGAAGAAAAACCACACGGTATCCTCTGGGCCAGCGCGATCGCAGCTCTGGATCAGCCGCTGCAGCAGCACCTCGCGGGTGGGGGCCGCGGCCCCTTGGTACACCATGGGCGAAATATCCGTCAGCAGCGAGCAGTAGGCGGCGGGTAACCCCACCTCGTTGACCAAAAAATCGCGCAGTTCGAGGGCGTCGAACTGGGCATACATGAGCGGTTGCAGCGATTGATATTGATTGATGCCGACGATCACGGGCCAGTGGCTTGCCATGCCTTTTGAGTGCCTCCGGAGGGCGCAGATGAGAGGATGAAAATTCACCTGCCATAGTAGCGCCTGCAGGGCTAAACGGAAGCCTGGGCCAGCCTTCGAGTACAGGCGATAATTCTTAATTGACGATTGGCCGCTCTATCGCTACAGTTAAGGCACTTTTGGGCATCCTGCGGGGATGTAGGGAGCAGCAGGCTATGACCTTTTTAAATGGAAATGCAGGGCGCGATCGCCAGCCTAAGGCGGCATCTGTACTATTAGCCGCACTTGTAGGTTTAGGCAGCGCAGCCATACCGGCGCTGGTGGCCCCTCCCGCCGCCCAGGCCTACACCTCGCGGGTCAACCTGTTTGTGGTGCGCGATCGGGGCGAAAGCTTTGACACCCTGGTGCGGCGTTCTGAAATCATTGCCCGCGCCGCCGTGCAGCGCAGTTTTGATGCCGACGTGCTGATGACCGATGTGATTGTCACCGTCATTGGCGACAACCAGGGCGTGTCTGTCCCCATCTTGACGGTGCCCGTCAGCCGCAGCGAATGGCAGCTCAGACCCGATGTGACCCAGTGGGCCAACTACTATGAGGCGGCCAGATACCTGGTAGAGATCCCGTCGCCCGAGCCCTTTTAAATCTACGATTGCACAGATACGCCGTCTTGGCCTATAGTTGAAAGGTTGTGAAGTCTTAAGTATCTGTCATGGCGGTTCCCAAGAAGAAAACCTCCAAGCAAAAGCGTGATCAGCGTCGCGCCACCTGGAAGCGTACTGCAGCCCTCCAGGCTCAGAAAGCTATGTCCCTCGGCAAGTCTGTGCTGTCTGGGCGGTCTACCAGCTTTGTCTACCCCACCGATGACGACGACGAGGACGAGTAAGGGCCTATAGGCGCTCCCACACGCCTTGACTGAGCGGTACCCACGACTTCCCTCGAAAAAACGTTTGTTAGCTTCCCTCTGATTGAGAGAGGCTTCGCTCCCTTTGTCTCGACTGAGGGAGCGTATTTGTTTGAATACTACATTTTGTAAGCGGGCTAGAGACTCTGGTCTGGTGCTTGAGTTAGCTTGGCGGCAGATAGGTCTACCGAAATTACTATGAACCCCATTGACTCCAGCCCAGAATCACGCATGTGGGCCATGCTGGCTCACCTCAGCTCTCTATCCGGCTTTATTATTCCCTTCGGCAATATCATTGGTCCCCTGATCATTTGGCTGGTCAAGCGGGACGAAATGCCGTTCGTTGACGATCAGGCTAAAGAAGCCCTCAACTTCAACATTTCTATGACCATCTACGGATTAATTTCAGCAATCTTGATTGTCGTGGTCGTGGGTTTTCTGATGCTGGCGGCACTGGGCATCGTCTGGCTTGTCTTCGCTATCATGGCGGCGGTTAAGGCCAACGAAGGCGTTGCCTACCGCTATCCCCTCACCCTGCGGCTGGTTAAATAAACGGACGAACGTCTGGCGCGAGACGCGATCGCGGCGTTTGGGGTTGCTCCTGGAGTTGCTCCCCAGGTTCGTCGGCTTCGGTTTCGGGTGCGGCTTCAGGGTTGGGCAGGTTTTGCGGCGATCGCTCCCCTAGTCCTGCCGTCCCTTCAGGTGCAGGCTCAAACACCTCGGGCCATTCAGGTGCGTTCTCACCCTCAGCGCTGGGGATGTCATTCGGCTCAGGTAACACCTTGGGGCGATCGCCGAAGGTATCTTGCGGAGCAGGCTGGAGACGCGAGGGCTCTGACGCAGCGGGTGGCTTGGCCTGCTCACGCCGCTGTTTAAGGCGGTTTAGAAACCCTTTAGCCGATTTTTCTGGGGTAGAGTCTTCTGGCGTAGGACTCAGCTCGGGCTGAACCTTAGGCTGCGGCAGTAGCAGAGGTGCCGAAGGCCCAACTGGAGGAGCGGCCTCGGTAAAGTCCTTGGCTGTAGGAGCCTCTGTAGCGGGTTCTTCCGGGGCTAGTTCTCTAGCAGGCTGACTGTCTGGAGTAGCACCATCGTCTTTCTGGTCGCCATTGTCTTCGGATTGAACGACCTTGTCCCCAATGTCATCATCGTCTACGGAGACCTGGCTATCCTCAGGGCTAGGCTCTGAAACGGGTTCAGGCCAAAGAGCGGGGGTCGGCTGAGCGGGCCGATCATTCTGACTGTCGGGTCTTGTAGCTTCGGGCTCAGCCGGTATTGACTCGGGTAGAGTGGGGGGTAAATCGGACGGTGCGGGTTCTGGCTCCGGGGTAAGATCGGGCTGCATCGCGCCCGGTTCCGCCGCTTTCGGCTCCACGAATTCCGGCTCGGTGGGTTCCGGCTTTTTAGAATCTGGTTCAGTCAGCTGCGGCTCCACGAATTCCGGCTCAGTGGGTTCCGGCTCAGCGGATTCTGGCTCAGCGGGTTCTGGCTCAATAAGCTCCGGTTCAGCGGATTCGGGATCTATCGAATCTGGATCAGACGACTCTGGAACGGAAACCTCAGGCTCTGGGGCTGGAGGTGCGGGGGCCTCATAGGTGGGGTCAATAATACCGGCCACCTCTTTCAGGCCTAGCTCGTCCCGCACCAGGCGGGCGAGGGCATCGCTGCCGCCGGGCTGGTAGTCAATAATGCGGACGGTGTTGTTGAAGCGGTTGTCGATGGGGTTGCCGCTTTCGTCGATCAGTTCGAGCTGTACCCAGTTGCGCCCGGGCTTAAAGCCCTTGAGCCAAATCGGCTGCCACTGGTCAAACACAAAGCTCTGGTCGTTGACCGTGCAGCGAATGCGCCAGTCGTGCAGGTCGTCGTTGGCCTCGGCCTGGGCGCTCATGTGCAGGGGCGCGTTGGTGAGGTAGAAGTCGAGCATAATGGGCTCGGCTCCGTAGGTGCCCTGGGGGCGGCTGTAGGTTAGCAGGGGGGCCTTGGCGTTGAGTTCGTTTTGGGGTGTCGGGGCAACGACGTGGAAGGTGCGCTGGTCGAAGGCTCCCTGGTTTTTGAAGCTTTCGTGCCAGGGCCGCGACGCAAAGACCCGCAGGGTATGGGTACCGGGAGACAGATTTTCGAAGGTAATGGGTTCTGACAGGTCGTAGACAGCTTGGTAGGGCTCGTTGTCTAAGAACAGATGCAGATGGGGGCCGAGTTCGTAAGTGTCGTCTTTAAATAAGGGCAGACCGCGCACCTGGAGCCTGACCGTGAGGGCGGTATCGTCTAGGACTTCGCCGGGTCGAGGGCTGAGAATGCGTACCTGGGGCGTATAAGCATCGATAATTTGCTTTAGAGACTCCAGGGTGGCCGGGGGAGAGACTTCGGCCATTTGCCCAGTGAGCCGATTGGGCTGGGGAGTTGGCTCTGTGATCAGCTCGGTGGGCTGAACGGGTTTGGCGCAGCTGGCTAGATTGAAGACGAGTAGCGCGATCGCACCTAAAGCGACAAACTGGGCTACGACCCGCCGCCCCAGTCGTGCGACCTCGCGGATGAACCCTCGTGCTGTGCCCATGCTGGTGTTCTCTACGTCTTTTCACCTATTACCATAGGCCACTTTAGGGTCTTTACCGCAATCGCCACACAGGTTTTTGCCGGGGCGCGGGAGCTGAGCTACACTGGCTCGACAGAACCCATTAACCAGACGAGAGGGGAGTCTAAAATGCGGACAAAACAGGCGGTTGTCCTGGTGCTATCGCTGCTGATTGGGCTCTCGGCGGGGGCCGCTGCCGCTACCGCTTTTTACTGGCACCGGGCTACGGCCCTGCCCACCGGGTACAGCACCAGCGGTGCCGATGCCGTTGTGGCTGACGTCCGCAGCAGCGGCAACCTACTTCAAAACAAGCTGGCTACTGGGCAGGGGGTACGTTATGGCGACAATGACCGGGTCGAAATCTCGCTGACCGAGGCCGAGTTGACCCAGCTGCTGGCCGAGGGTATCGCTCAAACCTCCCAGGCGGCGGCCTTTTTGCCGGCGGCAGATAGCTTGACCACCACCATTCGCGGCGATCGCGTGGCTGGCGGCATTGTGATCAACCCGGCTGACCTCCCCGTTCAGGCCCTGCCTCCCCAGGCCAGAGAAGCGCTGGACACCGCGTTTGCCACCCTGCCCATGCTGGGCGATCGCCCCCTTTACATTGGCCTCGAAGGCAGCCCCCGCATTGAGAATGGTCGCCTGGTGCTGGGGGAAGACACCCGTATTCAGGTGGGTCGCGTCAACCTGTCGGTAGAAGACGTGGCCCGCCTCACCGGCCTCGACCCGGCCCAGATTACCGAGCGCATTAACCTCGCCCTGCCCCAGGCCGGGCTGACCCTTGATGGTCTGGAGTTTGTCAACGGTGAGGCGGTGCTGCGGGGAGTAGCTCAGTAAGCACCCAGTAAGTTAACTACGCCGCCGAGTTAGCTGTCACCAGTGCTTCGAGCCGCGCCGCCAGGTCATCCTTGGCGACAACTCCTTCGATGGTGTCTACCCGCTCTCCGTTTTGAAAGAAGATCAGGGTGGGAATGGCCATCACGTGGTACTGAAGCGCCAGGGCATCTTCTTCGTCGACGTTGAGCTTGGCGACCTTGGCCCGTCCGGCAAAGGTTTCAGCTAGCTCTTCAACAATGGGGTTCATGATGCGGCAGGGGCCACACCAGGCGGCCCAAAAGTCGATCAGTACTGGCACATCGCTCTGCATTACTTCGGCTTCAAAGTTGTCAGCGGTGATGGTCAGGTAGGTTGCGCCGTCAGCCATAGTCAATCGCTCCTTAGTCTGCGTCGGGATGTTGCGGAAATTAGTACCGCAGAAATTAGTACCGTAGAAAACCATCCGGCCCTCGTTTTCTACGGTACTGCAAAGCCTGGGCGATAGGAGCATCGGCGCTCAACTTTAGCGCCCTTGGGAACAGGGGGCCGCGGCCCAGCAGAGGCTGCGTTGCCAAAGGTCTACCAGCTGGTTTTCTAGACTGAGGCCCAGGTCGGCGACCAAAATTCCCTCGGCACTAGTGGCGCTGTTGGCCAGCCAGGTTCCCCGCAGGGTAATCTCCAGCCAGTTTGTATCGCAGGGGGCAACGTCGATCGCGCCCTGCCCGGCGGCCTGCAAGCGGGCCACCCCCGGCAGATCAGCTGGTAGGGCAAATGCAGCGTAGCCGGGCTGCACCGTCAGGGGCTGACCAGCCCGCAGGGCAACCAGACTGCGCTGGGTCACGACCGCTTCTACGGTGAGGTCTAATCGTTCGACCAATAAGTCGGCATCGGAATAAGTCAGCTTCAACATGATCTCTCACGCCTTCAGTACTTGTGAACTAATTTTGGTGCTTAAGTCTGCTGTGTCGAGGCGGCAGCGGCCCTAGCCAGTTGGCCATAGTCCATCGCTGCGATCGCACGGTGGTCCCCGGGCCGCGTTCGCGGTGGCTAAGCACCATCCCCTGGGTAAATACCAATGCGATCCCCTGGCCTGAATAGCCAGCGGCGGCCGCAGGGCTGGCCCACACTGGGTGCCCCATTGCGGCGGGATCGACGACGAAATTAGCCCAATAGGGCTATCAACCGGCGATCCACCGGCAGCGGCTAAACCAGATTGGCGGTCAGGTTAATGCCGAGACACAAAATGCTGGGTAAAAAAGTGGAGGTATCGCCGACTGGTGCGAGGGTAAAAGGCCCGTTCAACGAGGCGATCGCCCTCAGTTAGCCATCCCCATGATTCGAGGCATGGCTTAAACCACAGGGCAAGGGTTGCGCCCAGGCGATCGCCCCTCAGGGCACCCCCGCCTAAACCGCTCGTCAGTCGATCATCGCCGCAGATATCGCCTAAACCACTCCCCAGGTCGGAAGACAGCCGCAGGCTAATTCGATCCTTTAAAAACCCATCGAACCCCGCTACCATGCCCAACTGGCCAGCATCGCCAGCAGCGGCGGCGATAGTAAATGCGTTGCCAGTAGACAAGATCTGTTTCATAGCGGAGTTCCTCAAGCGTAAAACAGCAAGGCTTAGGAAGGCAGTGAGAGCATCGCAGGACTCGGGCACCTTTGACATAAAGGGCTGAGACTTGACGGATAGACTCGAATAACGTTAATACTACACGTGTAATACAAACGTGTCTAGTCTGTCTAAACTATTAGATAGTGGGCTGTAGCCCAAGACACCAATAGGGCGTAACACAGACCTGGTGACACAACATAGTGTCATCCACGGCTCGTGTGTGACAGCCCAGTGACGCCAATTTTCTATGTTCTTTTGGAGGTGAGCCCACCGATGCCAACCCTAACCCGCGTATCGACCACAGAGATGGAAGTGACCAGCATTCGCCTGGAGCGATCGCTGAAGGAAAAACTCAAAGCCCTGGCGGGCGATCGGGGTTATCAGGCGTTGATTCGCGACATTCTGTGGCAGTACGTCGAGCAGGGGTCGGTGGAAG
>JBARVK010000723.1:0-3572 GCA_049646225.1 Nodosilinea sp. | reverse complement strand
GCTCGGGAGGTATGGCGGACAGGTCGTTGGCGGTAGCGACGACAAAAATCTCCTGGGATTTTTCCTGAAGCCAGGTGAGAAAGTAGCCAAACAAACGGCGACTCAGGCCCCCATCGGCCTCGCTGCTGCTCTGGCCCAGGCTCTTCTCGATTTCATCAATCCACAGAATGCAGGGAGCCATGGTCTCGGCCAGGGTGACGGCCCGACGAAAGTTCTTGTCTGACTCGCCCACATATTTGTTGTAGAGGCGGCCAGCATCGAGCTTGAGCAGCGGCAGTTTCCACTGGCGGGCAATGGTTTTGGCCGCCAGCGATTTGCCGCAGCCCTGAATGCCGACAATTAAGATGCCCTTGGGCGCGGGCAGGTTGTACTGGCGAGCCTGGGGGGTAAAGCCTACTCTGGCGTAGCTGAGCCAGCGCTTGAGGCCCTCAAAGCCGCCCAGCTGGGCCAGGTTGGTCTCTGCAGGGAAGTAGTCGAGCAACCCCTCTTCATGGATAACACGCGCCTTGCGTTCGAGCACTCGCGTCACATCGTCGGCGTTCAGTCGGCCATCATGGAGAGCGGCATAGGCAATTACTTTGCGGGTTTGACTCAAGGTCATGCCCTGGAGCGCTTTGACCAGGGCGTGAATATCCTCGGGGGTAAGGTCAACTTTGACGCGCCCCCGCAGCGCCCGTACCACATCAGCAACAGCCCCGTACAGCTCTTCAGGCTCGGGCAGCTTGATATCGAAATATACGGCATCGTGGGCAATTTCAGCCGGTAGTGCGTTGCCGCTGCCGCTGATCACTAGCGTGGCGTGATTGTGGGAGAATTGCTCGGCCACTTCTCGAAATTGCCGCGCTACCACCGCATCTTTTAGGTGAGGAGCAAAGTCCTTCAGCCAAAAGATGGCCTTGAGATTCATCTCTTGAACATGGCGCAGCATGTCGATGGGTTCGGCGGTTTTGGGCAAAGCCTGACCGCGCCTGGTGCCGGGGGGGGCATACTCGTTTTGCCAGCGGTTGTCGGGGCTATCGGGCGATTCGCGGGGCGACCTCTGCGAGGAACGCATCAGCCCCTGGGCAATACTCCACTCAAATACCGCCATTTGCATGTCTTTACAGGCCGCGCTGATCAACCCCTGCACCCGCTCCTCTTCCACGGTGTCGATCACGACAACGGGGTGAAATGAAGTCACCAGGGTTTGGAAATGCTGCACGCTGGTCTTAAAAGACATGGTTGTTGGACGTAACGCTAGCACTAGGGTGCCCGCTTCCTCCTCCGTTTTCTGCACAACATCATCCGGACGCTTAATCGAGCACATCTATGCCCTGGCGGGCGTAGCGAATGCGCAGCTTGAGCCCCAGGGTGATTTGCTTCATGACCCAGTAAAGGCTGGTCAGAATTAAAAAGGTGACGAAGATGACGGCAGCCGGACGTTTTGAGGTCAGGGCGTCGAGGGTGTAGACAAGGACGCCAGTGGGGTCAACTACCAGATCCCAGCTGTTAAAGCGGAGAAACCGGCCCAGATAAATGCCCACCGCACTGAGGGCGTGAATCGTCAGCTCAAGAGGCAAAATCATTGCTTTGACACCGTGCTGCTTGAGGTAGGCGGCCAGGTTGAGAATCGAGACGACGTAGGCCTCAAACCCCAGCAAAATGGCGACGGCGTGGATGGGAATAAAGATCAGGGCGACGACCAAAATGCGAATCTGCCCCGAGCTAGTGCCTCGAATCAGGTGAATAATATCGGTGAGCACGTAGGGGGCGTTGGGTAAAAAGACCAAAAACACCACCAGCCCAACCCACCACAGCCAGCTTTGGGGATTTTGCCTGGTTTTAAAGATTTTCAGGGTGAGGATACCGGCAAAGGTTGTCACGACCAGTAGCCACAGTAGTGCCAACCAGGAGAATAGACCGCTGTTGCCGTTGTCTCTGACTAGATTAAAAAGCCCCTGTACAGCCCGAGGGATGCGAGGCCCTAGCCCTAGCACCCCAATGATTCCCACCAGCACGCAGGCTGCCAAAAACCATCGGTTGGCTAAGCTCTGGCGGCGAAACAAACTAAAGCTCAGCAGCAGTGGAATCGCCGCCAAAAACAAGTTCCATAAAATCCAGCCGCTGTAGACGTTATCAAAGGCGCTGATAATGTTGGGCAGGAGCCATCTCATCGGGTCTAAACTCCTAAAGCAGAATTTCATTTAACCCAATCTAAATCCTCGACGGGCATGATGTCCGTTCTGAAGCAGGTCTATTCAGCGATCGCACTCAAGCGTTCTGCCGATTGGCCCCCGCGCTATAACAGGGAGAGCCTTTTTACCTGCATTGCTATGCCAGACAATCCCCAGCGCCACGGCAAGACCACCGAGCATCTGCTCACGACTGCCCACGGCAGCCACCCCTACACGGCTTCGGCCCAGTGGCAAACGCTCTTTGAACATGACAAACCCGTGGCTGAGTTGTTCCACGTGGCCTACACGGTAGCCGATCAAGACCCGGCCCAGCGACCGATTACTTTTGTATTTAACGGTGGTCCTGGGGCCGCCTCGGCCTATCTGCATATGGGGGCCCTGGGACCACGCCGGGTTGTGTTTCACCCCGACGGCAGCCTGCCTCGCCCACCCGTGCAGGTGACCGACAATAGCGAAAGCTGGCTAAGCTTTACCGATTTGGTGTTTATCGACCCGCTGGGGACCGGCTTTAGCCGCATGCTCCCCAAGGACGGCGAAAAATCGAGTCAGGCCGACGGCAACGCCGCTGAAGCTGGTAAGCCCGACGATAAAACTGACCACAAACCGGACGATAGCGCCAAAAAGTTTTGGACCGTCGATCGCGACCTCAATGCCCTGGGCGAGTTTATTCAGGCCTATCTATCGAAGCACCACCGCTGGCTGTCGCCTGTGTTTATCGCTGGTGAAAGCTACGGTGGTTTTCGGGTGGCTAAACTCTGCCGAAAGCTTCAGCAGGACTACGGCGTGGGCCTGTGCGGGGCAGTTTTGATCTCCCCGGTAATGGAGTTCATGCTGCTGGAGGGCACCGACTACAACCTCAGCGGCTGGGCCACGGTTATTCCGTCGATGGCGGCGACGGCGGTTCATCACAAACGGGTAGATACCTCCGACAGCCCCGCCACCCACGGGGCTAAAGCCGCCGAATTTGCCCGCAAGACGCTGATTCCACTGCTGGCTTTAGGCCGCACCGCCGCCGCTGACGACCAGCAGCGCGTCTTTGGTCAGCTAGCCGAGCTGATTGGCCTGCCTGAAGAAGTTGTGCAGCGCCACCGAGGCCGCATCGATATCACGGTGTTTGCCCGCGAGCTGTTACGCCAGCAGCAGCGCATTCTCGGCCTCTACGATGGCTCGGTGACGGCGATCGACCCCTTCCCCGATCGACTGCTGCATGAGGGCACCGACCCCACCCTGGAGGGCATCGATCGCCTGTTTACCGGCGCGATCAACAGCCACCTGCGCTCTACCCTGGGGGTCGACACCACCCTGACCTACAACCTGCTCAGTTTTGAGGTTTTCAAGGCCTGGGAGTTTTTGCCCGAGAGCGACTACCGGCAAGGCTTTGTCGGTTCAGTGGATGAC
>JBARVK010000722.1:0-6777 GCA_049646225.1 Nodosilinea sp. | reverse complement strand
CGGTGTAGGGAATCTCTTCGATCGGTACCGCCTCGCTGTCCCAGTTGTCGTAGAACAACTGCAAGCGCTTTTCTCCGGCGTAGCCTACCAGCTTGCCACTGTAGCGTTTGGCCTCGGTGCCCAGGCTTTGAATCCGCACCATGCCGTTAAAGACCGTGGCCCGGGCCAGGTAGATCACCAGGTCGTCCCGCGAGGGTCGATTGACCGTGGTGCTGGCGGTCAGGTGACCCAGGCCGCGCTCGTCAAGCTCCTGGGCCAGAGCCATAGCCGTATTGCGAATGCCGCGAATCGCCACGATCGCCGCCGCCACCGCCATAGTGATATCGACCCCCTCATCGGTCAAAATGCGCTGGCTCGACAAAAACTGAAAGTTGCGCTCCCCCAGGTCGCTGCGAATGCGGCGGTGAATTAAGTTTTCAGGTTGAAAGTGGCTCAGCGCTCCCACGATTGCTCCGCAGGCGGCGCGGGGTTCGCGCCAGGGCGACTCGCGGGTTTTGCCGTAGACCTGCTTGCCGTCTTCTTGAATACGACCAACGTGGGTCTTTAGATCGATCGCCACTAAGGAAATTGACTGGGGGTTGCCCTCGTAGACCCGGCGCTTGAGCTTTTCGTCCAGTTCGTGGGCGACGGTGACGTGGGCCAGGGTGGCCCCATTGTGGGTACCGCCCCCGGCGGGGAAAAACGCCTCCAGCTTTTGTTCACCAATCTCTGAGAGGGTGGCAAACCGGGAGGCGACCACATCGCGGTAGCGCTTGGTGGCCTCGCCCTGGTGAATGCGATCGCCGCAGTTGGTGTAGGCCAGGGTGGTGACAGCGCTGGGCAAGCTCATATCGGCCCCGCAAGCGCCAATGTCTGCGGCGCTAGCCCTGGCAAACTGAAGCTCATCGCGCAGCAGCTGTAGACCCTTGACCAGGGCGTAGCGATCGCTGACCAGCTCGTTTAAGTAATTGTGGTAGGCATTGCGCTCCATGCCAAAGCTGGCCGACAGCTGCCAAAACCGCTCAATTCGCGCCTCGCTAGGGGCCGCATCAAAGGGCAGAGCCATAGGTAGTAGACCCCTCTGGTCAAATAGCATCTCTAAAATGATGCCATAGATTAACTATTATTAAATAATATTGTCTTCTTTGAAATATCAAATTTTCTATTTCTGGAATTTTTTTACATAGCTAAAATCACCAAAAGACATTTACCTGAAAATTTATTATTCGATTAAATTAAGTTTTTAATTCTCCCTAACATATGACTCAGATACTTGCTAGAGTTGTGGTTTAAGATACAAAGTTTAGTCTCTAAATGGGGGCTTAAGCCCGTCATACCTAGGTACCTTACCTAATTAGAGATGCCCTGTAGGACAGGTCCATTTAGCAATGTGTTGAGGGACGTCCTTCAGCATATCCTATAGCGAATTGAGCCTGTCTATCTAAGTCAGCCTCAACAGGCTTGGCTGATCATAAAACATCAAAAAGGAAAATAACCATGAAACTCGTTTTGATTTCTGGCTTGATGATGACGCTAGTCACCTTAACCATAGCTCCTTTAGCTAGGGCTCGTCAGACAAACATCAAGGATCTAGCCGCCGATTTAAATAAAGACGGACATGTCACGCTCCTTGAGCTGCGTCAATACAATCTTGATGAAAGAGGAGGGGGCAATCGCTGATACTTTTGGCATAGCAAAACCCGTTTAAGAGAACATTTACCAGTTCTATAGCGGTTTCCACTCGAGCGAAGTACGGGCAAGGGGCTTAAGCCCCTTGTTCTTAAGGTATGCCTAAACAGGGGCATACCTTATCCATTAGGGAGCCGCTATAGTACCCGTGATCTAGCCCCGCAACTGTCGCCCAAGTACCAAGTGCTAGTCGAGGAGCGAATTTATCAGGTCAATAGCCAAGACTCGCCGCTGCCGAGAGAGCACAATCGACCGCAAAAAACACCTTTAGCATGCTGATTAAGTCGGGCTTATTGTCGAGGGGGCTGAGCAAATGCAGGGCCAGATCCACCTTAGTGCGCTCGTTGACCGCGCAGGCAAAGGCCACTATGCCCAAACTATCTAGAAAAGAAACCACCCTACCCCCCAGTCAACACCGGAATCACCATCTCGCCAAACGTGTCGATAAACTGAGCCTGAGCGGTGTTGACATTGTGTAAAATCAGCTCGTCAAAGCCCAGCTCGATATCGGCCTTGAGCCAGTCGAGATGCTGCTGGGGGTCGGCTGAAACCCGCACGTGCTGCTCAATGTCATCGGGGCTAACCATCGCCCCGGCGGCGTCAAACTGCTCAACAGTGCGAATCTCGCTCAGCAGCACGCTTTTGAAAATGTTGTTGCGCCACTGCTGGTGGGCACCGTCGCGGGCGGCCTCAGGGGTGCGATCGTAGGAGAGCTGCACCTTGAGAATCATCGGCTTGCCCTCGCCGCCGCCGCGCCGAAAGGCCTCGACCACGGGCTTGAGCTTTTCGGGCGGGCGCGAGGTGGTAATTAGCCCATCGGCCCAGCTTCCCACCCACTCGGCGGTTTCGGGCGTAATCGCCGCTCCAATGATTTTGGGCATATAGTCGGGCCGACTGTAAAGTTTGGCCCCCTCTACCGTGACCAGGCCGTGGTGGCTGACGGTTTCGCCAGCCCAGAGGGCGCGGATGATATCGACGCATTCTTTTAGGCGGCGGTTGCGATCGCCCTTACACGGCCAGTGGGTACCGGTAATGTGTTCATTCAGCGCCTGCCCGCTGCCTACAGTCAGCCAAAAGCGGTGGGGATACATCTCCATTAGCGTCGCCGCCGCCTGGGCAATAATGGCGGGATGGTACCGCTGCCCTGGCGCATTGACAATGCGAAAGTTCAGGTTGGTCGCCTGCATCGCGGCCCCCAACCACGACCAGGCAAACCCACTCTCGCCCTGATCTTCGCCCCAGGGAAAAAAGTGATCAGACGATAGGGCGTGGGTAAAGCCGGCCTGCTCGACCCGCTGCACCCATTCGAGCAGCTGGCTTGGCTTGAACTGTTCGTGGGAAACGTGATAGCCGAGATGAACCATAGCCGTAGGGGGACGTTAGACGTGGATGAGTAGGAAGGTAGGCGCGTGGGAGGGTGGATGAGTAGGCGCGTGGGAGGGTAAGAGCGGAGAGTCGGACCCGAAAATAGGGGAATAGCGTTCAACACCAATACCCATCCACCCTTCACCCCGCGTAGGCTATCGTGCTGAGAAGAGCAATATCGGTCCGGCGAGAATCGAGCCGGGTGTGCTGTACGACAATGGGCACGTCAGCGGTGATCACGCAAGCATAGTCGGTGCCGCGCGGTACGGGTTCGGGGTCTTGCAGGTCGTTGAACTTTACATGTCGAGTGCGGCAGGCAGGAACGGTGACTTTGTAGGGACCGACAGGGTCGCGATCGCTGAAGTACAGCACAATCTCTACCTGAGCATCCTGGCCTGACGTATTCAGCAGACAGGCCGTTTCGTGACTGACAAACTCCGGCGGTCGATCGGTGTCATCGGGGGGAATATAGCCCTCGGCAATCGCCCAGCAGGTTTTGCCAATTGGATGTTCCATTGCGACCTATCCTCGAATGTTGAAGCGTTACCGCTGATGCAGGCCTCAGTTCTTCAGGAGAATAGCGAGTCTGCCCGCTCAGAGCATCTACCAGGAGAACCAATTCGATCGCGTTCGGGCTCTCTCCTGGGAGGGGAATGGCTGTAGCGAGGTCACCATGATTACCGGGTATTACCGACTACCGCAAGGCCCCCCACCTGCTGCCCGTCTAGCCAGCGGTATATGACCCCAAAATCTCACCAATGACGGTTTCCTTTTCCCTCAGTGGTTAGAGCCCAATGCTCAGCATTTTTCTCACCCTAGAGTTAGGCACGTGCTGCCGAAAAAACAATCTCAGAGGAGAGAACAGACCCATGACTTTGCCTGTTAAAAGCAGACTCATCGGCGGCCTGGCCGGAGCGCTGATGTTGGGCTTGTCGAGCACCGCGATCGCTGTTCCCGTTCAGCCTCAGGCGGCCCAGGGGACGGCATCGATTCGGCTCAGTCTGGGAGAGCTGTTCCAAAACATCTTTCGTTACATTCAAGTCAGCACCATATCTGACCGCGAAGAAGTTGAGCTGGGCCGCCAAATCAATCAGATGGTGCTGAGCCAGCAGTACCAGCTTTACAACAACCGATCGGTGCAGCAGTATGTCGATCGGTTGGGGCAGCGCCTAGTCGCTGCCAGCGACAGCCGCGACATTCCCTACACCTTTCAGGTGGTCAACAGCAATGAAGTCAATGCCTTTGCCACCCCTGGCGGCTTCGTCTACGTTACTACAGGACTGCTGCGAGAGGCTGACAACGAAGCCCAGCTGGCCTCAGTGCTGGCCCACGAAATTGCCCACATCAACGAGCGTCACAGCATCGAGGCTCTGCGGCGAGCCGTGCTCGCCCAGGGCATTGCCGAAACCGCCGGGGTAGAGATGAGCACCCTGGCCCAGGTGGGCTACCAGCTCGCCTTCCAACTGCCGCGATCGCGCGATTATGAGTACGCCGCTGATGCCCAGGGGCTGCAAATTCTCCAGGCGGCGGGCTACCCACCCCAGGCCTTTGTCAACTTTCTGCAGCAGCTGATGGACTCCTCCGGACAGCCAGAACTTCTGCGTACCCACCCCACCAGCGCCAACCGCATCCACGAAATTCGGTCTCAGTACAACACCCGCGCCAGCACTCCACGACGGGGTACTAACTCCAGCAACTACCAAAACGCCATTGCCCCGCTCAATTAAGGGCTGATGTTCCCTTAACCCCTACCCTCAGGAAGAGGCTGCCTGGCCATGTGCTCGATATGTTGGGTAGAGAAGTTCGAGAGCGTAGTTTTGGGTTTCAAGTGGCTGTCAAAATTCTTCTTCAATTAGTCTGCAACGTTTTTTAAAAGTTACGGATTAGTAGGGAATAAAAGCGCTTGAAACTCAAAACTTTCTTGTGATAGGTTTTTGGCTTATTTTTGTATATTTAGGGCATTGCAGTGCAATGCTCCCTTGCTGAGGCGGTGGGGCTACCGTCATTCAGCATGGCTAAAACAGCGCAGCGGTTTCGCCCAGCGGGAGAGGATGCCCCAGCAAATAGCCTTGAGCCATGTTGACCTGCAGCTGTTGCAGTGTGGTTAGCTCGGAGGGGGTTTCTACGCCTTCGGCAATGAGAGAGCTGTGGGTTTGTTGGGCAAACCCAACCAGGGCGGCGGTCAGCGCCCGTCGGGTCGGGTCAGTATCGACATTGCGAATCAGGCTGATATCCAGCTTGATGATGTCTGGATTGAGCTGAAGAATGTGGAGAAAACTCGCGTACCCCGCTCCGGCGTCATCCACAGCCAGGCGCAATCCGCGATCGCGCAGGGGAGTCAGCCGCTCCTGAAACTGCGAATAGTCGGGAATGGCGACATGTTCGGTCACCTCCAGTACGATGCGGTGCAGAGGCATATCCTGAAGCACATGAGCGATCGCACCGTTGAGAATATGGTCTGGCGACACGTTGATAGCGAGGTAAATATCGTCAGGAATCACGGTGATACCCTTTAGGGCTTGGGCGATCGCCGCCATTTCGAGCTGTTCGCTGCGGCCCACCTCCGTCGCCTCGGCAAACCATACACTGGGGCTACGGATGGGTCGAGGCCAAAACCGAGTCAGGGCCTCGAAACCCATGATCTGGCGGGTTGAAAGGTGAACGATGGGTTGGTAAACGAGGTTAAACGCCTTGGCCGCTAGCACCGATGTGACCCGCTCAGCCATCTCTCGGTTAGCTTGCGCAGTGGCCAACTTTCGCCTAATTTGCCGCGCGGTAAAGTCGGCAAACAGCTGCATAATTGACAGGTCGCGATCGCCCAGCGAGAGGTTAGGCCGGGTGCTAAAGCAGCAAAAGGTGCCGTAGATTCGGCCATCATCTAGCCGCAGGGGAATGCTGATGTGCGCGCCCACGGGTAGGGCGGTAGTGGCCGCTATCTCTAGGGCGGCTGGAAGTTTTGAAGCATCTTGAATCAGCTGGGGCAACCGACCATCGACCACCCGCTGACAGTAGCTCTCCTCTAGCGGATCTGAGTCTCCCACCACAATGGGGAGACTGTCTGACGACGAGTCAACGTAGCGAAACCGGCGTCTGCCCTCAGAGAACTCAGAGACAAACGCAACCTCCATATCTAGGTGCAAACGGATGGCGCGCAGAGCGTCAATAACAACCTGATCGATTGACCCACTTCCCAGACTAGAGTCCAACAAAAAAACATAGGGAATAAGGGATAGCTTGTCCGGTGTCGTCGTCAAGTCAGAATTTGAATTTGCATCCATTTAAAGTGCCCCAAACAGTAATCCATTGCAGTGTTCCAGACGACTTCAGATTTAAACTCTTCTAAAGGCTGACAGCAGACGGAGCCCAGCTCAAGCGCTATATGTTTAGAGAACTAGCAAATCATGTTGCCTTCGTCAATGGGGTAGACCCCATCAATACAGAAAAAACAACCCATAACCAACCTTAGATCGATTATCCCCGGCTGTGCTCAAACCACAAAAAAGTTATTCATTGCTATAAAACCCTAACTGACAAAGTCATCTTACAAAGGTGAGTTTTTGTTCCCCGTTTCTCGAGGTTTTTGGGGTGCATCCCAGTTGTGCAAGCCTTGCCCTAACCCGGGTACATCCCAGTTTTGTAAATGTGCTGCGTTATTGATTTGAGAAAAGAATTGAGCCTGTCATTCCCGCGGAGGCGGGAATCCACCTGGTAGCAACGGCTCTCGATAGATGCCCGTTTGCACGG
>JBARVK010000721.1:0-9126 GCA_049646225.1 Nodosilinea sp. | reverse complement strand
GGGCAGACGATGGTTTGCCTGCTGGATATCGGGTGTAGCCAGGCAGGATTTGGTATCAGAGAGCTGGCATTGAGACGATGAATTTGCCTTTGAAGCGAAAATGGCCCGGACGATTATCTAGGCCATTTTGGGGTTAGTGAAACGGTAAATTTAGACCAGTTTAGCGATCGCGCTTACCCTAAAAACCAGCATCCGAATCCGTCCAGGTTTCGCAGGGCTCAAGGCTACAGCTGGCCATCACCCCCTCAATCAAAAAATCGCCCTCGTAGGGAGCTACCACCACCGGCACCGCATCGACGAGGGTGTCTGAGTCCACCAGTTCGCCGGTAACAGCATCGTACAAGAACATATCCAAATCATCACAGTCGTCATCGCAGCTGGCAAAAACGGCTTCCTCGGCTAGCAGGTAGCCGTCGTAGGTGATCGTCTCGCCGTGGGATAGCCAGTCAACGCGAGATTGGGCCTGGGCAATGGTGGCTGTCGTCGCCACAGCGATCGCGCCTAGGGCCACTGTTGCCGTCATCTTCACTCCAAACTTAGCCATGGTTTCATGCTCCAGGATGACTAAAAAATCAGGCCAGCGCCCGATCGGTGACCAGCGATTGACCTTAACCCTAGATTGCCCCTGACTGTAGCCTATACAACACTAATTCTCGCCAACTCTACGGAGGCTTTACTCAATGATTAAGGAAGCTGCACCAGCACCCAGTCGCGCACCTGGTCCAGTCGCACTGTCTCAGCGGGTAGCACCCCCAGGTCTGGGGCGGCGACCCAGGCGTAGCTGCCCGGTGCCAGGGTTTGCCAGCTGTCGGTGGCGACACCAGGCTGCGGCGTGTAGAAGGTGAGCAGCACCACATCTTCGTCACCGAGGCCGATGCTGTTGACAATGATGTGAACCGGGTTGTTGGCGACAACGTCTTGCAGGGGAGGCGTGCTCAGGGCCAGCTTGACGTCGGGATTGTAGTTGCCCCACAGGCCCGTTGTGTAGAGCAGCGCGATCGCCAGCCACGGCCCCAGCAGCCAGCCGGCCTGCCACAGCGGGGCCGTCTCAGCCCGCTGCGGTTGAGTTCTAGAGCGCCAGTAAACACCCAAGGGCACCAGCCAGCCCAGCCCAGCCGCGATCGCCAGCAGGGCGTAGCGCCATAGCTCTTCCACAGCAATCCACTGGGGGCGCAGCAGCGCTACGATCCCCGACCCTACCAGCACCGCGCCAATGGCAGCTAGAACCCATGTCAGGCCCGACACCAGTCGCCGCCGCCGTCCCGTGCGGTAGAGCCCTCCCAGAGTCGTTAGAGTGAGGGCCGCCAGCAGGGCCACAAAGGGCAGCAGCTGCAGCGGGTAGTACCAGGTGCGGGTCTTAAACAGGGCCAGCAGGGTAAACAACACCAGCGGATACCCCAGCCACAGCGCCTTGCGCGGGTAAGGCGACTGCCACCCCAGCCATACCCCCGGTACCGCCAGCAGCGGCCAGGGAAAAGCGTTGAGGGGAATATTCCAGAAATAGTAGAGAGGGCCAACGTTGTGAAAGTCTTCCTGGGCCAGGTTGGCCAGTAGGCCAAAGGTGCGCTCCAGGGGTAGCGAGCCGTAGCGCTGTACGCTGAGGGCCAGCCAGGCGATCGCGGGCACCATACCTACCACCAGGCCCAGGTAGAGACCGGGGTTGAGCAGGTGACGGTGGCGGCGGTGCTCTAGCACCAGGTACGGCCCCAGAGCCATCACCACCGGAATCACCATAATGCTCTTGAGCATAAAACCCAGCCCCACTGTGCAGCCCGCCAGAAACCCCCAGACCCTTCGCCTAGTCCCGCTTTCCGCTTGCAACAGGGCCCAGATGCCCAGCAGCTCCAGCGCCGTCAGGGGCACATCCTGAATGGCCAGCCGCGAGGCCTGCATCCAGATTGGGGTGGCCGCCAAAATGGCCGCCCCCCACAGGGCGATCGCCGGGGTCAGGCACCGCAGGCCGATCGCGTAGGTGAGCATAACGGCTCCCCACGAGGCGATCGCCCCCGGCAACCGGGCCGACCATTCACTCACCCCAAACAGCTGATAGGAGGCGGCAATTAGCCACTGAATGCCCATCATGCGATCGTGCACCGGGGTACCCCACCACGGCTGGGTAACCCAGTCGCCAGTTTCCACAATCCACCGGGCCTGCTGAGCGTACCAGCCCTCGTCGTGGGGCATCAGGCTTTGCAGCGGGCCGCGCAAAATTAGCAGAATGCCCACCCACAGGCTCAGCCACAGGTAGGGCGCGAGGGTAGATTTGCCAGGGCTAAATCGCTGGGTGGTGGGGCTGGGGAGTAATGACATGGCGAATTAGATGCCTGACTAAAGGGAGAAAGCCTGGAGGAATGGCCCAAGGTTTATGGTGGGCAACGCCCACCCAGCCCTGTCAAGGTGAGGCAGATTGAGGGGGTCGATCCCTTGGATTGACCGCTGAGCCAAGGACTAAAAGTCCAAGGCTCAAAGCCGAAATCCTCTAAAGAGGATTGGGAGCAAGTTCCCCAGTCTGCTGAAGCAGACTTTTTCGATGAGCCATGGAGTTCACTCCCTGGTGGTTGTGGCCGAAGCCCCTTAACCTATGGACGTTTTGGGAATAGGTTGGCCACCTTGACAGGGCTGGCAATGCCCACCCTACTATAGATGGAGGCATGGGGAGATTTGGGTTGTTCCGTCCAGTGGTCAGTTGCTTTTGGGAATGACTGCCTATGGTAGCGCCCAGGCTCAAGCTCAGGGAGAGACAGAAACACGAATGGCGCTGGAAAGCATCGATCGACACCATCAAGAAATGCTCAAAAATGCCGAGGCCTGGCACCAGAAGCCAGCCCTGCGGGCAATCTACAAAACCTTTCACCAAGCCATTGCCCGCCATCTGGCCCCGCTGCCCCATCCCACCGTCGAGCTGGGCTCTGGGGTCGCCGATATTCAGCGGGTTATCCCCGGCTGTATTCGCACCGATATTTTTCCTAACCCCTGGATTGATCAAGTCGAGAACGGCTACGCCCTCTCCTTTTCCCCCGGCAGCCTGTCTAACCTAGTGCTGTTTGATGTGTTTCACCACCTGCGCTACCCCGGCACCGCATTTAAGGAGTTCAATCGCGTACTGGCCCCCGGTGGCCGGGTGATTTTGTTTGAGCCCTGCGTCAGCCTGCTGGGCCTGCTGGTGTACGGGGCTCTCCACCCTGAGCCCTTGGCGCTGAACCAGCCGATTCAGTGGCACGCCCCCTCAGGCTGGGACCCGAGCAAAATCGACTACTACGCCGCCCAGGGCAACGCCAGCCGCCTGTTTCTGAAATTCAGCATTCAGCAAGATTTAAGCGGGTTTCGAGTCATCACCACCCAGCGCTACGCCGCCGTATCCTACGTCGCCTCCGGCGGCTACTCTAAGCCTCAGATGTACCCCACCGCGTGGCTGCCGCTGATGACCGCGATCGATCGCCTCTGCGATCGCCTGCCCCACATCTTTGCCACCCGCCTGCTCGTGGTCTTGGAGAAAGCTACCTAACCCACACCTGCACCCTGGTGGACTGGGCAAGCACCGTATGCCCCTACCCAAACCACCTGTTCAGAATCCGAGCAAGTGGCCCCGTAGACGGTGCATCGCTGCGCGGATGTACCCTACAACTCCTTCACCCATCCACCCATCCACTCGCCCCCTCACCTATGGCCTCACAATAAACGGATTGTCAATCCTCGGGGCCCGCAGTTGCAGCACTAGGGCCTGGTACACGGCAGCACACACGTCGGCGCGGCTGGCCACTCGGTTGGGATGAAGCTGGGTGACATCGGGCACGTTGACCACCAAGTCGAGCTGGGTGGCTTTGGCGATCGCATTTACCCCGTAGTCAGGAATTTGGGCGCTATCGCGGTAGTACCCCAGCAGGCTTAGATTGCCGGGCTGGTTGGGCAGTAGCGCCAGCCCCGAGATTAACGCCACCCACACCTGGGCCCGCAGCAGGGGGTTATCTGGCCCAAAGGTCTGGTCGGGGAAGCCCGAGAGAAACCCTCCCCGGTAGGCGGTCTGAATGGCGCTGGCCCCCCAGTAGCTGGCGGGCACGTCGCGAAATAGCTGAGACGGACGGCGGGGGGCCGGGGCAAAGGTGCGGCTGACTAAGGCGGCAAACTGAGCCCGGGTCATCGGCTGGGCCGGATTAAAGCGTCCGGTCTCATCGCCCTGCACCAGGCCCAGATTCAAAAGGCCCTGAATGAAATCTAGCGCCCAGTGGGTTTGAATATCGGGAAATGAGCCTTGGGCCATGGTAGGGGGTGGGGTAGCAACGGTATTGAGTCGGGGGGCTTTGTCCTGGGCCACCAGTCCCTGGTAGATCAGCACCGCCACTTCGGCTCGGGTCATGGTTTCCAGGGGGCGGAGCTGGGCCGGGTCGGGGTAACTAATCACGACTCCGGCCTGGGTAGCGCTGGCCAGAGCATCGATCGCATAGCTGGGAATTTGGGCGCGATCGCGGTAGACCCCCAGCCCGCTGGCGGGCGCGGGCGGCAGCTTGAGTCCTGTCGCCACCGCCACCATCGCCTGCACCCGCACCATGCCCTGTTCAGGACGAAAGGTCTGGTCGGGGTAGCCGCCCAAAAAGCCCTGGCGCTGGGCCTGGTCGATAGCGCGGCTGGCCCAGTGACCGGGGGGCACATCGACAAAGTTAACCGGGGCTCGCACCGGGGGAGTGCTGTAGCTGGCGGCCACCATGGCGGCAAACTGAGCCCGGTTGATCGGATCCTCGGGGCGGTAGGTCTGGTCGGGGTAGCCCTTGACCAGACCGCGATCGGCCAGGGCCTCAATATAGACCGTGGCCCAGTGATTGCCCAGATCGCGAAAGCGGCTGGAGGTCGAGGGGGCTGGGGGTAGAGCACCCTCCCCAGAAGAGGGCGCAGGGGGAGCATCGGGCATTTCGTTGGAGGTGGGGCGATCGAGCAGAATAGGGGGAACCGCCGCCGGGTCGGGCGGCTGGCTCGCCCCCAGGGTAATGGCCCCCACCAGCCCCTGGGGGACCACATCGTTGCCCACCAGCAGCAGGCTCTGGCGGGTGTCGTTCCGCAGATCGCCCTTGCGGTTATAGCGCAGCACGTTGCCCGCCGGGTCGTCAGGCTGGCCCAGATCAGGGCGACCCGCATCCTGCACTACCAGGCCCGTTTGGTTTTGCCCCAGCCGGGTTTGCCGCAGCACCGGGCTGGCCGAGCCCGCCACCTGCATGCCAATCTGGTTGCTGACGCACTGGCACTGGCGAATCAGCGGGGCAGCAGTTTGGCCAATGTACATGCCGGTGCCGCAGCGCTCTACCGTGCAGTCTTGCACCTCGCCGCGAGCCTGGTCGGTAAAGCTGAGGCCGCGATCGCCGCAGTCTGCCACCTGAGTATTGATCACCAGGGGTTGGGCTGACGCCGCCACCTGGAGCCCCATCACACACTGGTTTAGGCGGCAGGCCCGCACCAGGGACCGCCCGGCATTAATCAGAATCCCGATACCCTGAGGGTTTTGTACTGTGACTCCGCGCAGCTGACTCTGGCCCTGAAGCACCAGCGCCACCGATGCACCCTCTGGCCCCAGGCCGCCCCCAGAGATCACAATGCCCCGGCCCTGGGTCGATTCTTGCCCAGCAATCATGACCCCGTCGGGCACGGTGATGGGAAATCGTTCCCCGGTAGCGACGCTATAGGTACCGGGGGCCAGCTTGATCAACGTATTGCCCTGGGCGGCCCCCAGCGCCACGGTCAGGGTTTTGTGGGGCATGTGGGGACGGCCCGAGGGTTCGTCTACCCCCCGGCTAGGGTCTACATCCAGAGTTTTCGCAAGGGTGTCCAACGATAAAACGTCCTAACGACAACACCGATAACGAAATATCGTTATGATTGAGCCAAGTTAAAAGGATAGGCGAAAGTTGTGATTGCGGTTGCCGTTAGCCTAAATCTGGTCATTGCGCTGTTTTGCTTTTACGTCGCCTGGCGGCTATGGCGGTTGAGTAAAACCCTGGGGGCCGTCGCTGACGCCCTGGTGGTGTGGGAGCGCAATACCCATCGCGTCCTCAACCCCGCCGTTATTCCCCCTGCCATTTTGCGGGGCCAAACGGGGACGGCCTCTCTGCGCCAGAGCTACAGACTACTCCAGTTGCAGGTGCAGCGCCTGGAGCAGGTGATGGGAGTGGTGGGTCTATTGCCGATGGCCAATCGCTGGCTGGGTATACGGGGGCGTCGTCCTAACCCTAAGATGAAAATAACGCTGCCGGAACGACGTCTGTCTGAGAGACGATAGCGATGCCCTGGCCCTCACCCTTACAATAGTTTAGGCCACAGCACAGAGCATAGGTTTGGCTAACCCACGGGACAAAAACACCATGAGCGACAAGCAATCTGGAGGGTTCGTTGGCGGACTGATGCTAGGGGCCGCCATGGGTGCGGTAGCCGGCCTGCTGATGGCCCCCCGCACCGGGCGCGAAACCCGTCGCATTTTGAAAAAGTCTGCCGATGCCCTGCCTGAGCTAGTGGAGGACCTCTCCACATCGGTTCATCTGCAGGCCGATCGCCTGTCGGAAACAGCCCTGGTCAACTGGGAACACACCCTAACGCGACTGCGAGTGGCGATCGCCGCTGGGCAAGAGGCCAGCCGCCAGGAATACGACCAGCTGAGTCAATCGGCCCCCGTGGTCACGAATGGCTCTACTCAGGAGTAATGTCCAGGAGTAGACGCACCAGGAGGAGGAGCATCTAGTTTTGGCCGACCCGCTGTTTTGGCTAGCCCTATCGTTTTTGCTAGTCGTCATTAGCTTGACGGCAGTGCTGATGGTGGCGATTCCGGTCATGCGCGAGCTGGGCCGAGCCGCCCGCAGTGCCGAAAAGATGTTTGACACCCTCAGCCGCGAACTGCCCCCCACCCTGGAGGCCATTCGCCTCACCGGGCTAGAAATTACCGAGCTGACAGACGATGTCACCGAGGGGGTGCAAAGCGCTGGGCAGGTGGTCAAGCAGGTGAACCAGGGGATTAGCACGGCCCAGTCGGGGGCCAAGCGCTTGAATACGGGCACCAAGAGCCTGCTGACTGGGGCTAAAGCGGCCTGGCGAGCCTGGACCGATTCACCGTCGCCGCGATCGCAAGACGACGCGCCATCGCTGCGAACGCAGCCTGAACTGGCCAGCCGCGATCGCACCTCGCTCCCTCTCTCTGCGTCCTCAGATTCTCCAGCCCCAGATCGCCACAGCGCCCGGTCAGCGGATGCTCTGGACGGGGCTTTGGCCCATCGTGAAGATGTTGCCAAGGGCGCTGAAGTAGACCCGTCATTCCAGCGATCGCCCCAGGAGGCGAGCCGCCAGACCAATTACGACTAGCCTGCTTGCAATCAAGTCACCAGCTGGGCCAGCAGCTTGACCTCAAACACCTGCTCAAAATAATCTTTTTTGTAGTTCAGGTTCCACAGCTCCGAGGCGCAGTCGTCGCCGGGGCGGGCGGCTTTGACCTGCATGTTGAGCCGATGGGCATCGGCGTCAAAGTGGCAGTGAATGCTGCTGACGGCACCAATACCGCGGCGATCGAGGGCGACGGCCAGCCGCAGCAGGGCGCTGAGGTGGGTAATCATCTGGCGATGGTAGCGGGTGGGCAGATTGCGGTAGTTGTCGTGTTTTTTCTTGGGGGCGCTCTTGCGGTGGTAGCGGGCGATGTTGGCAATCACTTCTAGCTCGGTTTCGGTGTAGCCCAGCAGTTCGCCATTGCGAATCAGGTAGTAGGAATGTTTGTGGTGCGACGAGTGGCTGACAAAGTGGCCGCAGTTGTGCAAAATGGCAGCGGCCCAGAGCAGCTCTTTTTCTAAATTGCCCCAGGTGTGCAGACTGCCCCAGGTCTGATTGAACAGATCCATGGCAAACTGGGCAACCCGCTCGGAGCGATCGAGGTGAACCTTATACTTTTTGGCCGTTTTGAGAATATTGCGCTGCCGCACCGACTTTTGAAACTGCATGCGGTCTTCGATCAGCCCGTGGGTGAGCATCCAGTCGACCACCACCCCTTCTCGTAGGGCACGTTCGCAAATGGTAATGCGATCGGCGTTAAGCAGTCCCATGGTTTCATGCAAAATTACCGCTCCCGCCACGATGATCTCGGCCCGTCGCGGCGACATTTCAGGCATCTCTAGGCGCTCGGCAGAGGTGGATCGGCGCAGGGTTTCGACCAGACGCGAGACTTCCTCGTAGGTAATTTGGAAGCCGTTGAGGGGGTCGGGCACCAGGCCCAGACGCTCGGCGGCAATCAGACCGGCCAGACATTCGATCGTGCCTGAGGTCCCAATCAACTGCACGGGTTCGTCCGGCTGGAGGTGAGATTTGAGCTTGGTGGTGTTGGGCTCGATCATGCCCCGCACGTAGCCCCGCAGGGTGTTGAATTCAGGATTTGAAATGGGGTCGGTGGAGACAAACTGGGCCGTCAGGCGCACCGCACCGACCTTAGTGCTGCTGAGAAAGCGATGGGGTTCGCCGGTACCTAAAATCAGCTCGGTAGAGCCGCCGCCAATATCGATGAGGGCGTGGGGTTGGCTGTTGAACTCCATGCCTGAGAGCACACCCAGATAGATGCGGCGGGCTTCTTCGGTGCCAGAGATCAGGTTGATAGCGAGACCAACTTCGCTGTAGACCCGTTCGATAAAGGCCTGGCCGTTGCTGGCTTCCCGCACAGCGCTAGTGGCCACGGCTACAATGTCTTCGGCCTTGAGGCTGGTGGCGATCGCACAGCACCGCTTTAAAGCCGCGATCGCCCGCTCCATCGCCGCTTCCGACAGCCCGCCAGTCGTCTCGTTGAAGTCGCCCAGGCGCACCGTTTCTTTCTCGCGATCGACGATGGTAAAAGCGGGCAGGTCAGGCTGAATGTTGACCACCACCATGTGGATCGAATTGGTGCCCACGTCAATGGCGGCCAGGACGCGATCGCTGGTGATTTCGGACAGGGCAAAGTTGGCGAAATTTGTCGTCTCGGGGCTCGACTCGCGAATCGAGGTAGTACCTGTCATAGTGCGCCCATACTGCTTCGTCTCAGATCTTACCTGCCCGGTTGCACCCCGGTGGGACGGTGGGGAAACTTTACTCAGAGTTTAAGGGAGTGGGGGAGTGGGGGAGTGGGGGAGTGGGGGAGTGGGG
>JBARVK010000720.1:0-1730 GCA_049646225.1 Nodosilinea sp. | reverse complement strand
ACCCTGCCCCCTGCCGATAGCTCTCCGTCAACCGAAGGCCCGGCCACGGCCCGAGCAGCGGCGTCCGCTAACCGGCCCAACCCGTCGGGTTCAATGACGCTGTGGGCGCTGTTTAGCCTGGTGGGGCTGTGTGGCTTTGGTTGTTTTGCTCTGACGCAGCAGATTAGGGCATCGGCTCGTCCGGCCAAGCGTAAAAAGCCGCGACCTCGTCCGGCCATCAAAGCTGCTACCCCCGTGCGATCGGCCCAGCCCAAGCGTTTGGCCCCCTATTCGCCTCAGCGAGATGGCGTCGTTGTGCCAGGGGTGAGACCGATTGAAGACCAATCATCTGGGTTATCGCCCCACCCCCTACCGGTTCAACCCCAGGCTAACCGGGGCGAGTCTGGCTCTGCTGCTGCACTCCGACCGCAGCGGAGGCCCAAGGCAATGCCACAGGCAAATCGCCCGGCGCAGCCTCACCTTCCAGCGGCGGCCCCGACGCCTTCTCGGCAGCCAGCCGTGGTGCCTAGTGAAGCCGACCTATCCCTGGACTGGCCGGAGGGCAGCGTCGCCCACGCGCTGGATGTGCGCCAGCGGCGATCGCTGTCATCATTCATGTAGGTTGTGAATACCCAGGGGTTTTGAGTCAGCTTCCCGTTATTTATCACCCCGACTACGTGGCCCCTTTGCCCAATGGGCATCGCTTCCCGATGCCTAAGTTTCGGCTGCTGCGCGATCGCCTGCTGCACGACGGCGTGATTACCCCCGACCAGTTCTATCAGCCTGGCGAACCGCCCCAGACCTGGCTTGAGTTTGTGCATCATCCTACCTATGTCAATGCCTATCGCCAGGGCACGCTAGACACCAAGGCCCAGCGCCGCATTGGTCTGCCCTGGAGCAGTGCCCTGGTTAAACGCACCTGCACGGCGGTGGGAGGCACGATTCTGACCGCTAAGCTAGCCCTGGAGCGAGGGCTGGCCTGCAATACCGCTGGGGGTACTCACCATGCCTTTCCCGACTACGGATCCGGGTTCTGCATTTTTAACGATCTAGCGATCGCCACCCGAGTGCTGCAAATGCAGGGCCGTGTGCAGCGGGTGCTGATTCTCGATCTAGATGTGCACCAGGGAGATGGCACCGCCTGGATCTTTCGCGACGATCCCAATGTATTTACCTTCTCCATGCACTGCCACGACAACTTCCCGGCCCGTAAGCAAGTCAGCGACCTGGATGTACCCTTAGCCCTGGGCATGGAAGACAGTGACTATCTGGCTTGTTTGGCCCAGTACGTTCCTGACCTGCTGGCCCAGGTGCGCCCGGATCTGGTGCTGTATGATGCCGGAGCCGACCCCCACCGGGACGATGTCTTGGGCAAGCTGGCGCTGACCAATACGGGGATCTATGAGCGCGATCGCTTTGTGCTAGACACCTGCGTCAAGGCGGGCTACCCCGTCGCCTGCGTGATTGGCGGCGGCTACGGCAAATCAATGGACGATCTGATCTTTCGCCACTCGCTGCTCCACCGAGCCGCCACTGAGGTATACCGAGCGCATAGGCTCTAACCAAAGTAACATTGGCAATTCGAGACACCGCTAGCAGGGCTTCGGCGATGGCTAAGGTAGCTTAGTTTGGCCCTGGCGATGACCCACTCTGATGGATGGCTAAGCCTGCCAACATCACCTTCTATAATTAGAGCCTTGCCTGTCGAGATGTGGTTATGGTCTGGGTGATCGCTACCTTCTATAAATTTG
>JBARVK010000719.1:0-7886 GCA_049646225.1 Nodosilinea sp. | reverse complement strand
GTTTGACTCATCGCCAAACAGGGCCAGGCGCTCCAGGGTTTCAAGACGGGGGCGATCGCTCTTGTCCCAGTCCACCGTTTCGCCCGCTATCCCCTGGCGAGCTTTGCTCATAAAGGATTCCCACTCCTGCTGGCGCTGAGTTTCACGCTCGATTTGCAGGCGCAGCTCGTCAACCTGGGCAGTCGGGCGGGGTTCGTAGCGATCGCCCTTCTGCTTAAAGAAAACTTTGTCTTCCGCCAGCAGCCGATGGGCCGCGTAGCAAAACGTAGGACTTTGCTCTGAAAATAACAGCTGCGCCAAAGCCGCCGGGTCGGCAGACTCCCCGGCTTCGCTCAAAAATTCCCAGGCGATCTCCAGACTGGATGGATCGATGTAGGACTCAGCCTCGGCGACAAAGGGGCCAATATCGGTGGGCTTATAGGTATCGCCGCTGACTTCATAGATAAAGTCGCGGGGGTGTAGGGTGTGGGCCTGGCCACGCTCGTCGATTACCACCCAGTTTTTTTTGCCCTCGGGCCGATCTACCACCCCTAGACGGGGCTGCCCCTGGTGCTTAAATTCGACTAGCGTTCCTTTGTCAACCAAGCCAACACCCTAGCGACTGCCATCTCTAGCCTAGCCTAGCCTTCCCCATTCACATAGGGCAGCAGGGCAATAATGCGGGCACGCTTGATGGCAGTGGTGAGATCCCGCTGTTGTTTAGCGGTCAAGCCAGTAATGCGGCGGGGCAAAATTTTGCCACGCTCGGTGATGAACTTACGGAGCAAATCGACATCTTTGTAGTCAATTGGGTCCCCGGGCTTGATTGGAGATACTCGACGACGGAAGTAGGCCATGGGTGATACTTACTTGATTTCTTTGTGGACAGTGTGCTTGTTGCAGTGAGTGCAGAATTTTTTCAGCTCAATGCGGTTCGTCGTATTGCGACGATTTTTTTGAGTGGTGTAACGCGATACACCGTTGGAGCGCTTGTCCGGATTAGTCCGGCACTCAGTGCACTCCAGGGTAATGACGAGGCGGACGCCTTTAGCCATGACAGTTCACCTGAAAATAGGGCGGGCAAAAAATTAAGACACAGCCTTCTATTATTTCACAGCCAGCCCAGATTCGCCAATCTGGATTTAGGTTGTGATCGGGGGCAGCGGGGAAAGGCACAAAACTTATTGTGCTTAACCCTTGACTCTACAGCCAGCTAGAAGCTTCAGAATGAACCTATCGAGAGTTTAGAGGTCTGTGATGACAATTGAACTGAAGGTGCCAAACTTGGCCTGCTCGGCCTGCGAAGAAACCGTGACCAAAGCCGTTAAGGCGATCGACCCGACGGCCCAGGTGAGCGCCGACTCCAAAACCAAGCAGGTGAGCGTCGACGCCAGCGTCTCAGAGGCGGCGATCAAGGCGGCCATCACCGAAGCTGGCTATACCGTTGCCTAAGTCACCCAATCTACATATAGAAGCCTGACAACCCACCAGGACCGCGGCCTAGGGGGGCATCCCACTTTTGCAAAGGTTTGGGTCATTCCCACGGAAGTGGGAATCCATTTGGGAGCAAGATATCCGTTATAGATTCCCGTCTGCACGGGAATGACGGGTCAGTTAGCCTTCAAAATGAGAAATTTGCAAATCCGGGATGCACGCGTGGCCTAGAAACCGGGTTCTTAACCATCCTGTACCGATGCCTTAGCAGGCACCTACGAAACGCTTTAAAGGCACCCATGGAAACTCAAACATTCAAACTGCGGGGCATGAGCTGCGCCGCCTGCGCCAGCAGTATCGAAGATGCTATTCGCACGGTGCCTGGGGTTGAGACCTGCAGCGTCAATTTTGGGGCTGAGCAGGCGGCGGTGACCTACAATCCCCAGCGCACGGGTCTGGCCCAGATTCAGGCTGCGGTGGATGAGGCGGGCTACGCGGCCCAGCCGATGCAAGACGATGTGCTGGCCCCAGAAGACGATAACGAGCGGCGGGAGCGTCAGGCCGAAAACCGCCAGCTCACCCGCAAAGCCGTATTTAGTCTGGCGATCGGCGGCATTTTAGTATTCGGCTCTCTGCCGATGATGACGGGTTTGCCGATTCCGTTTATACCGATGTGGCTGCACAGCCCCTGGCTGCAGCTGGTGCTAACGGCTCCTGTGCTGTTTTGGGCGGGCAATGGTTTTTTTATCAACGCCTGGAAAGCGCTCAAGCGCCACTCGGCCAGTATGGATACCTTGGTGGCAGTGGGCACCGGGACAGCCTTTCTCTATTCGCTATTTCCGACATTTTATCCCCAGTGGTTCATCGACCAGGGGTTAAACCCCGATGTCTACTTTGAAGCAGCAGCGGTGATTATTGCGCTGATTTTGCTGGGTCGCCTGCTGGAGAACCGGGCTAGGGGCAAAACTTCTGAGGCGATTCGCCAGCTGATGGGCCTGCAGGCCAAAACCGCACGGGTGATTCGCCAGGGCCAGGCCGTGGATATTCCCATTGCCGAGGTGGTGCTGGGCGATGTAGTGCTGGTGCGGCCTGGAGAAAAAGTGCCGGTCGATGGCGAGATTGTCGACGGCACGTCCACCCTGGATGAGGCGATGGTGACGGGCGAGAGCGTGCCCGTGCAAAAAACCGTGGGCGACGAGGTGATCGGGGCGACGCTGAACAAAACCGGCAGCTTTAAGTTCCGCGCTACGCGAGTGGGCAAAGACACGTTTTTGGCCCAAATCGTCAAGCTGGTGCAGCAGGCCCAGGGGTCAAAAGCGCCGATTCAAAAGCTGGCGGATCGGGTGACGGCGTGGTTTGTACCGGCGGTGATCGCGATCGCCCTGCTCACCTTCATCGTTTGGTACAACGTCATGGGCAATATCACCATGGCGCTGATTAACACCGTGGGCGTGCTGATTATTGCTTGCCCCTGCGCCCTGGGGCTGGCCACACCGACCTCGATCATGGTGGGCACTGGCAAGGGGGCTGAGAACGGCATTTTGATCAAAGGGGCCGACAGCCTGGAGCTGGCCCACAACATCCAGGCGATCGTGCTGGATAAGACTGGCACCATTACCCAGGGCAAACCGACGGTGACCCACTACCTGACCGTCAATGGCACCGCCACCGAACTCCACCTGCTAAAGCTGGCCGGCAGCCTGGAGCACAACTCGGAGCACCCCCTGGCAGAAGCCGTGGTCAACTACGCCCAGGCCCAGGGGGTAACCCTAGAGGAGGCCCAGGCTTTTGAGGCCGTGGCGGGTAGCGGTGTGCAGGGCACTGTGGCGGGGCAGCGGGTGCAGATGGGCACCCACCGCTGGCTACAGGAACTGGGCATTGAAACCGATCGCCTGCAAAAGCCGTGGGCGGAGCTAGAATCCCAGGGCCGCACGGTGGTGTGGCTAGCGGTGGAGGGCCAGGTAGAAGCTATTCTGGCCATTGCCGATGCGGTTAAGCCGTCTTCGGCCAGCGCGATCGCTACCCTGCGCCGCATGGGTCTGGAGGTGGTAATGCTGACTGGCGATAACCGCCGCACCGCCGAGGCGATCGCCCGTGAAGTCGGCATTACCCGCGTGTTTGCTGAAGTGCGTCCCGACCAAAAAGCCGCCCAAGTGGAAGCCCTACAACGGGAAGGCAAGATCGTGGCGATGGTGGGCGACGGCATTAACGATGCCCCAGCTCTGGCTCAGGCGAATGTCGGGATGGCGATCGGCACAGGGACAGATGTGGCGATCGCCGCCAGCGACATCACCCTGATCTCCGGCGACCTGTACGGCATTGTCACCGCCATTCAGCTCTCCCGCGCCACCATGGCCAACATTCGCCAAAACTTATTTTTTGCCTTTATCTACAACGTGGCGGGTATCCCGATCGCGGCGGGCATTCTCTACCCCATCTTTGGCTGGCTGCTCAGCCCGATCATTGCCGGGGCCGCGATGGCCTTTAGCTCGGTGTCGGTCGTGACGAACGCGCTGCGGCTGCGGAAGTTTAAGCCGAAGCTGCAAGGGTGATGGAGTCACGGGGTGATGGAGTACTCAAAACCCCATTACTCCATCACCCCATCACTCTCCCACTCCCCACCATTCCTACTCCCAGGAAATTCCCTATGTCCCTCATATACCTTTCCCTCACCACCCTGGCTAGCCTAAGCCTAGCGATCGGTTTTGCCAGCAACACCCCGGCACAAATGCCCCATGGCGATATGGCCGAACCCGCTGGTCAGTTTCAGCGCATTGAGCAACCGCTGTGGTCCAAGGTGGCTGTTACCGGCGCGGGGCTGGGCCTGATGGGGCTAGAGCTGTGGTGGTTTTTGCTCAGCAAGCCCAGATCGCGACGGGCTAGCGCTACCGATGGCGTGCAGGAGATCACCGTCACTGTTGACGGTGGCTACGACCCCAGCGAGATCGTGGTGCAGGCGGGGCAGCCGGTGCGGCTCAACTTTTACCGCAAAGACCCCAGCAGTTGCTTAGAGGCGGTGCGGTTCCCTGACTTTCGCATCGCCAAAGATTTGCCCGTCAACCAGACGACGGCGATCGAGTTTACGCCCACCCAGCCGGGACGCTACGAGTTTACCTGCGGCATGAATATGTTTCGCGGCACAGTGGAGGTGCAGCCTAGGGCCAGAGATTTTAAGGGCAACGGGGCGACCCCAGTGACGGAGTAGAAGGCCTTAACTGGATACCCCGGCTAGCGCTGAGGCAATGGCAATCTTGGCGCAGGCCTCGGCATCGGACAGGGCGTCATGGTGGTTGAGAGGTATGCCCAGGTAGTCGCACACGTTGGGCAGTTTGGTGGGGCGAATGTTCCACGCCTGGCGGGCTAGTTTAACAGTACAGATAAATTCGGGAGCCGGGGGCACAAGGTTGTGGGCCCGGCAGCAGGCGTGGAGCACGCTGCGGTCAAAAGAGGCGTTGTGGGCAGCGAAGAACTCTGCCCCGGCCCATATCGCCACCAGCTGAGGCCACAGCTCGGCAAACGTGGGCTGCTGTGCTACGTGAGCCCAGGTAATACCGTGGATGTGGGTGAACTCGAACTGTTGTCGTGGTGGTCGAATCAGGTAGTGGGCTTTGGTCACTACCTGGCCCTGCTCAACCCGCACCAGGCCAATCGAGCAGGCGCTGTCGCGGTAGCGATCGGCGGTTTCAAAATCGAGGGCAACAAAGGTGGTCATGGGCGCGGGTTACGAGACGGGGCCTCCGCCAGGATACCCGCTCTGCTTATGCCTGCCGTCGGCTTTGTTGCAATGCTTATCGACTGATAGGCAATCCGCCGTGAGAAACCCCTGTTCACAATAGGGACTCCGTAGGGAGCATTGCAGTGCAATGCCCTTACAAACCGGGTGAAGCTTGCGATTATTCGGGGTTAGGCAGCTCTTTTTCTAGGGAGTTATTGCCCTCAATATGGCGCTCGTACCACTGCATCAGCGGCGTTGACGAAATGCCGTGTAGGGTGACTGAAAGCGTCACCGTTGTTAGGGTTAGCCAGGCGATTAGTTCGCCGACTTCGCCCTCCAGGCCCTGACCCAGGGCGTAGGTTAAGTAGTAGAGGGAGCCTACGCCGCGAATGCCAAACCAGCCAAACAGCCAGCGAGTAGCAGGGTGAATAGGCGAGCCAAGGGTGCTAACCCAGGCCCCCAGAGGCCGAATGACAAACAGCAGCGCCCCTGCGATGATCAGCGATGGGATGGCAAAGCGCAGCATGGGCTCCCATCGCAGCAGCGACCCCAGCAGCAAGATGGTGCCGACCTCAGCCAGTTTTTCAAGCCGTTCCATAAACCGCAGGCGCGAGGCCGATCGCTCGCTACTCCTGCACCCCTGGTACATGGTGACCCCGGCGACAAAAACGGCCAAAAAGCCGTAGCCATGGACCAGCTCAGCCACAGAATAGCTCAGGAAGATGGTGCTCAGCCCAACAAAATCCTCCATCAAATCATCGATGGCGCGGCTTTTCTCGAGCCGGTGCTCTAGCCAGCAAATTCCTTTTGCGACGAGCACCCCGACGACCAGCCCCGCCGCGATCGCCCACAGCAGATCGACCACCACCCACTGCCTGAACCAGTTCTGCCAGTTGCTATCCTCTAGCCAGTGCAGCCCGAAATAGACAAAGGGAAAGGCCAGAGCATCGTTGAGGCCGCCCTCGGAGGTGAGGCCAAAGCGCAGTTCATCGCGGTCCTTAGGATCGTAGAGCTGCACCTCGGAGGCCAGCACGGGGTCGGTGGGGGCCAAAATTGCCCCCAGCAAAATGCCTTCGCCCCATTCCAGCTTGAGAACAAAGTGCGCGATCGCCGCGATCGCAAAGATGGAGAGCGGCATCAAAAAGCCGATCAGCCGAACGGTCGAGTTCCAGGCCCAGGCCGTGATGGGCCGATTCATTTTGAGCCCGCAGCTGAACAGCGAAATCAGCACGACCATCTCGGTCAGTCGTTCTAGCAGCTGGGCATCGGGCCGGGCCCGAATCAGGTTAAACCCGTAGGGACTGAGCATCAGCCCAACGATGAGGTAAATCAGAGCGTAGGACAGGGGCAGTCTCCCAATCCAGCCAGATCCTAGCGTTACCGCCAGCAGCAGTAGGCCAATCACCAGCAGATCGAGAATGTAAATATCCACAAATGTTTCAGTAGGGAGGCAAGCGGTCATTCAGCCGTCCTTACACTGTAGGAGCTATGTTCAACACCTCAGTGCAACCTCGGGTAGATCTTTCCCTGTTCCCCTGGAGACTAGATGTCAGGCGGTGTCGCCCCAGATCTAGAAAAGCTTGCCGTTGCGCAGACCCTTAAACATAGGCCATGGGAGAGTGGCCCATCTCTACAGAGAACTAGGCCGACCATCACCCGCCATGGCCAGCCCCTAGGCCAATATGGCATGATGATCCTCTGCGCCGCCCTCGGATCTTCAGCAACTCTGTATGCTCCGCCTTAGCCAAATTAAACTGCCCCTCGACCATAGCGAAGCCGCCCTGGAGGAAGCCATTCTAAAAAAGCTGCACCTGACGGCGGCAGATTTGAGTGGTTTCAATATCGCCAAGCGCAGCTACGACGCCCGCAAGAAAGGCAACATCACCCTCGTCTACATCGTCGATGTCGAAACGCCGAAGGAAAAGGCAATCCTAAAGCGGTTCAAAAAAGACCCCCACATTGTCCCCACGCCAGATACGACCTATTGCCCGGTAGCCCAAGCGCCCAAGGGCTTTACGAACCGCCCGATTGTGATTGGCATGGGGCCGTGCGGCATGTTTGCCGGGCTAATGCTGGCGCAGATGGGGTTTCGACCGATTATTCTGGAGCGGGGCAAGGCGGTGCGCGATCGCAGCGTCGATACCTTTGGCTTTTGGCTAAAGAAAAATCTCAACCCCGAGTCTAACGCCCAGTTTGGCGAAGGCGGCGCGGGCACCTTCTCTGACGGCAAGCTCTACAGCCAGGTCAGCGACCCCCACCACTACGGTCGCAAGGTGCTCACGGAACTGGTCAACGCTGGGGCCAACCCCGAAATTCTCTATATCAACAAACCCCACATCGGCACCTACCGCCTGGTCAAAATTGTGCAGAACATGCGGGCGAGTATTGAGGCGCTGGGCGGCGAAATCCACTTTCAAACGCGGGTGGTTGATCTCGACATTGACCAGGGCCAGGTGCGCGGCGTGCAGCTCGACAATGGCGACTACCTGGCCAGCGACCACGTGGTGCTAGCGGTGGGCCACAGCGCCCGCGACACGTTTGAAATGCTCCACGAGCGAGGCGTATATATCGAGGCCAAGCCCTTTTCGATTGGCTTTCGGATTGAGCATCCCCAGGCGCTAATCGATCGCTGTCGCCTGGGCGACCAGGCCGGGCACCCCCGGCTGGGCTCTGCCGACTACAAGCTGGTGCACCACTGCGAAAACGGGCGCACGGTCTATAGCTTTTGCATGTGCCCCGGCGGCAAGGTGGTGGCGGC
>JBARVK010000718.1:0-2156 GCA_049646225.1 Nodosilinea sp. | reverse complement strand
GCCGTGGCCGTTTTGCTGACGCCCAAAATGGCGTAATAGTCTTTGAAGTCGGTGGCGGTGGACATAGCGGCAGACTCTCCTCTCAGTGGGGCTTTTGCCGACTTAACAGCTTCTCTAGCTCGATCGCCCCAAACACGATGCTGCTCAAGGCTACGCTAATGGCCAGATCGATCGTCGATAGGGCGGTAGTTTGGAACACGGTTTGCAGCCACGGGATATAAACCACCGCCATCTGCAAACTAAAGGTCAGCACCACGGCTCCTAAGAGGGGGCGGTTGGAGAGCAGGCCAATGCAAGCCATATTTTGCTAGCCGGAGCGCCACTCCCGCCTGACTGAGACCACGATCGGCATTCGTGTCGAGTTGGCGTAATACCAGATCCGAATTACTTAGCCCCGATCACGAAAAGGCCAAACTGTAGGGGCGCATGGCATGCGCCCAGAGGTACCGAGGGTAACCAAGTAGGATTTGGTATGAGACCTCGGCTGAGGCGACTTCTAGAAAATAGTTTCCCCGACGGTGGGCAGAGCCCACCCTACAACGGCCATAGTCGCTGGATTAAAGCTAGTATCTTCTTTCCTGGAAATCGCCTGAGTCGAGGTGATGCTAGGCATCCATAGCTCAAATCTCGACCCAAATGCTGCCGTCTTCCACGCGGGTGGCGAACACCGGCAGCGCCTTTTCCTTAGAAACCATAGCCAGCACTCGTCCTACCCCCGGTGGCCAGGGGCTCCAGTCTTTGACAGTGCCGCTGGCCAGGTCAAAGGCGCTGTGGTGCCACGGGCAAACGATCGCACTATCTTTGATCTTGCCTCCCTTCAGCGGCAGCTTCATGTGGGGGCAGGCATTCTCCAGGGCGTAGATTTGCCCCTCATGGTGCACCAGCAAGATCGTGCGGCCATCGACCTTCACGACCGTTTGCGAGTCTTGGGGTAGTTCATCTTGAGCAAGCGCTTTAACCCAGTTCATGCTGTCCTCCAGTGTTGACGATGACTTGATTGGCCTTTTACCGGACTAGCCCCAAATCCAACAGCTCTTTGGCAGAGGCCAGCACGTCAATTCCCACAAAGAAAATCTGGCCGCCCGGGTTCAGCAAAAAACGCCAGGCCAGGTTGATGCCAACCCGGTTGCCAAACCAGGGCGTTTGAACTTTGCCCGTCACCTTAAGCTGGGTGAAGTTTCCCTCTGCGGGTTCAGAAATCCCCTCCTCTGGCAATAGCTTCAGGCCGTAACATTCATCTCGCATGTAGGTGAGAATGGCTTCTCGACCCACGATGGGCTCCTGAAAGGGGGGCTTTAGGGCACCGTCTTCAGCAAATAAAGCCACTGCCGCTTCGAAGTCAAAGGCATTCATATAGTCCACGTAGCTGAGGACGGTTGGATTGTCGATGCCCCGGATACTAACGTGGGTGCGCGGGGCCGCCTCTTTAGGGGGAATCACCGGATCTTTAACCGTGGGCATTGCCCCCGTGGAGGCATACCCCATATTGACCACCAGATCCTGAAGGACGGTGAGCTGCTGCCCTCCTTCAATGCGGCGGAGCGCCTCAAGCGCCTCGGCTGCCTGAGGCGACAGTTCGTAGCCTTCTGGAATGGGCGCCACGATGCCCTGCTGCATCCATTCGCTAAGCTGATACCAGAAGCCCAGCTTGACGTTCGTACCGAAGGCGGCGTAGGTATGGCAAATGGGAGTATCGGCGCGGTTGACCAGGTCGCACATCACCTGGGTTTGCTCTAGGGCGGGCATCTGCTTGATTTGGGTCAAGATATTGTCTGCGAACATCATGTTGACCACATCCATGGCCGCCGGGGTGATGGTAATGCCCATTTCGGTATAGGCAAACCAAAGTAAGGCGAGCTGGTCTTCAGCGCTGAGCTGGTTGCAGGCTTGTACAACTTGTGGAACCGCATCAGCCACCTGGGTATCGGGAAAGATGGAGCGGGCTGAATCTATCGTAAATGTCATGGTTAAAGCCTCCTTCAAGACTTAAACGACAATTTAAAAGACTGAGCGCGGGCGCGATTGCGGATACATTCAGTCCTTTACTCTGGGGAAATGCTCAGGATGAACGTGGCATTATTTCACCTCTTGCCATCGCGTTGAAAGGTCGCTGTCTTAATGCTCTAGTTTTGACAATGATTTTGACAACCGATGGT
>JBARVK010000717.1:0-3534 GCA_049646225.1 Nodosilinea sp. | reverse complement strand
ATGTTAGGACTGCGTCCCTGGCCTCTTTCTGCTTTTTCCAAACTTGGGCATCCTTCAAGTCACTCACAACGCCGATGAAGGGTCCAGATTCGCCGCGAAAATCAAGGGAAAACTTGCCCGCATAGGCATGGAATTCCGGCATCAGGTTGAGGACGTAGCCAAGCTGTCGGTCTGGTGGGGTGCCAAATCCTTTCGCCACAGTGAAACCTTGTGAATGCTCTTCTGCTACCAACTCTGACCCTACCTGTTTTTACCCTGCGATCGCAAGCGCCCAAGGCCATACCGTCGAACGTTATTCTGAACGAAGGTACAGCTGTAGCATGGTTCAAATGATGCCCAGAGTTGCGATCGTTGGCGCTGGCCCCACCGGGGCCAGCCTGGCCCTCATGCTGGCCCGCCGCGGCATCTCCGTCACCCTGATCGAAGCCGCCCGCGACTTCCAGCGCCAGTTTCGTGGCGAAGCGCTGATGCCCAGCGGCCTCAATGCCCTGCACCAGATGGGCCTAGACCCGCTGCTAGAAACCATCCCCCATCGGCCCCTGAGCGCCTGGGAATTTTGGCTCAGCGATCGCCGTTTGTTTCGCGCCGACGAACCGATGGGTGCGACTCGCCCCTGCACCTTGGTCTCCCAACCGCCCCTGCTGGCCACCCTGGTGCAAGCGGCCCAGGCCAAGCCAGGGTTTGAGTGGATTTCTGGAACAGCCGTCAAAGACCTACTGTGGAACGAACACCGCGTCGCAGGCGTATTGCTAACCGATGGCCGCACCCTGACCGCTGATTTAGTAGTCGGTGCCGATGGCCGCGCCTCAGCGATTCGCCAGCGGGCCGAACTAACGCTCAAAACCCAGCCCAAAAGCATTGACGTGCTGTGGTTTAAGCTGCTTGCCCCAGCCGGGTATGCCGCCGATAACCGATTCTGCACCGTGGTGAAAAAGGGACGAGTCTTCAGTCTGTTTCACGGAGCTGAGGCGGATCAGTTGCACCTGGCCTGGGCCATTTCGCCCGAGGAGCCCACTGAGCATAAAAACTGGGCCGCCACCTTCACCGCGCTGGTGCCGCCGCATCTGGCTGAGCATTTTCGGGCCATAAACGACGAAATTTCATCACCCATGCGGCTTTCGGTACTAGTAGGTCGCTGCGATCGCTGGCACCGATCCGGCCTGCTGCTGTTAGGGGATGCCGCCCACCCCATGTCGCCCGTGCGCGCCCAGGGCATCAACCTGGCCCTGCGCGACGTCATTGTTGCCCTCAACCACCTGGTACCAGCCCTGAGGCAAGCTGATCCAGCGACGGCCATCGATCGCGCTCTAGAGGCCATTCAGGCCGAGCGCGAGCCTGAAATCATCCAGGCTCAAACATTACAGGCCCACGAAGCCAGTCGGGGGGAAATGCTGCGCCGATTTGGCCTATTGCGCCAGGGACTGAGCATAGCTGCGCCCTTAGTTGGCCCCTTGGTTGAGCAAGTGTGGACCCGACAGCAGCAGCCCCTACGCGAGGGGATTACCTCAGTACAGCTCAAGGTTTAGCCGGAAGTTAGCCCTAGGCACCGCCACTGCTAATCACACCGACGAGCTGAAGCAGATAGATAATCGCAAAGGCGGCAAAAAAGAGCCCCGCCAGCACCGTGGCCCAAAAGGTAAATTTGGAGGGTTTGAGACTCGGAGGCAGCATGCGGTGGTTGAGGTAGAGGGTGAGCCCGGTCACAATGGGAATGTGGGCGGCTTCAATGCCTCCCGCCGTTTTTAGCAATGTGACAGGTTCACCAAACAGCAGGTAAACGATGATGGGGAGACCGGCCAGCAGGGTGACAATATAGAACTTGCGGAGGAAATTTTCATTCGTCCAGCGGCCACTGCCGCCAAACCCCTGCACCAAAATTTGGGTACCATCGGCAAACATGCGGCCAAAGCCATCCTGCACCGACATCGCCGTGCTGCAAAAGGTAACAAAGACAATTGCCACCATAAACCAAAAGCCAAACGGTCCCCACAGGTCGCCCAGAAGGCTACCCAAGGTTTCGGCAACCTGGTTCTCCTGGGGCACTAGCCCCTGGGGCTGCAAGAGTTCAGCGCCTAAAATCAAGAAGGCCAGGGCGGCCAGTAAAGCTCCAATGACGGCCAGCGTATTAGAAAAGGTCATGAGCTTGAGCCAGCCCCGCAGCCGCTGCTGCTGCTCATCGTCAACTTGGGTAAAATCGACCGGCGTTTCTCGGTGGGCGGTGGCGGCACCGTAGCCCCTGGCCCCTACCCAGTAGGAGTACCACATCAGCCCAGCGGCCCCGGCCAGCATAAACCCTAGCCAGGGCAAGATCTCCTGATACTGCACATCGCTGGGAATCTGCGGCACCAGTCCGCTAGAGAGACTGCCCAGGTTGGGGAAGACAAAAACGGCGGCTGCGACAACGGCCAGGGTGCGGCCAATGCCAATGTAGGACGACACAGTTTCGACACCGTCGTACTGCCCCAGAAAGACGATGGCCGCCGTGACCAGAATAATAATTACCGTCCACAGCTGAACGGTACCGCCTGCCCCCAAGATTAGGGCCGTGGCCGCCGCGCCCGCCATACCCGCCACCGTGGCGATCGCCACCACAAACTGGGGCACCAAAATTAGCCAGATTGCCCAGTTTTTAGGACCGGGTAGTCGTTTAAAGCCTTCTAAAATAGTGATGCCGGTGCAAACGGTGAAGCGCCCCACCTCACGGTTGATAAACCATTTGAGCACGACTGCTGCTACCAGTGCCCACAGCAAAGCGTAGCCGTAGAGGGCCGCAATGCGTGGGGTAAAGAGCAGTTCTCCTGAGCCTGCTGCCGATAGCATCCAGATAAAGCTAGGGCCAAGCCATTTAAGCCAGTCTTTGCCCTGGGGCGGTTGGGGTATGTTTTGAGACTGGTCAGCGCTGGTTTGGCTGGCGCTAACTGGATCAGTGGGCTGCAATGGTTGAGAACCACTCATAATGCTGGGACGCCTGGGGACACGATAGTTTCAAAATGAGGGCACGACGGTCTCATACTAAATCCTGCTTGGCTACCCCCGATTCCTCTGGGCAAATGCCATTTGCCCCTACGGTTTCGCCTGTTGGGAATCGGGGCTGTGTAACTCGGATTGGGTATCAGGGGCAGTTTAGGCTCAGTTAGCAGCTTAAGGGGGCGATCGCGATCGCCCCCTTAAATTAACCCTGGATTAGATCATGGCCCAGGCCCATCGTATCTCGCTATTGCCGCAGAGATTAATAGCCTTCGGGAATCGCGGAAGGATAGACACCCGTGGCCACCAGAACCGGTCGATTGGTGTACTCAGCTTCTAGCTGCTCCTGAAAATCTAGATCCCAAGTCAGGTCGTAATCGCGCTCAAATTCACTGAGGACAAAGGGACGCAACACTCCTGTTACCGCCACCGTTTCATCATCGCTGACACCAGCCATCCCGGCGGCGGGCAGAGGCTGATCAACACCATCTCTGGGCGTGGCATAGACGACCAGCAAATCCTCGGCACCAAAGAGTTGTTCTTCATCCAGGGTGAAGCCAGATTCAC
>JBARVK010000716.1:0-14604 GCA_049646225.1 Nodosilinea sp. | reverse complement strand
GTAGTGGGCTGTGTAATATTCAGAAAAGCTGCGCTGCCCCCCTGCCTTTAAATATAGCTGGGTGTATTCCTGCATTTGTTTGTAGGGATAAATGCCCTGTCTGGCGGTCTGTAAAACCTTTTCGTTGGCGTCGGTGGCGTAGATGCGGCAGCGAGGGTAGAGTCCTTCTTCCTGCAGAAGAATGGCCATAGAATAGACCTCCTGCCCGGTGGAACAGCCCGCATGCCAAATCCGAAAGAAAGGGTAGGTGCGCAGCAGAGGCACTACCTGCTGACGAAAGGCCAGGTAAAAACTAGGGTCACGAAACATAGCGGTGGTGTTGACCGTCAGCCCCAGCAGCAGGCGGTCGGCGCAGGCGCGATCGCGCAGCATCTGGGCCTGCAGCTCGGCCACGCTGGAGAGAGCTTCGGTCCTTAGAAAGCTGTGGATGCGGCGCTTGAGGGAGGCCTTAGCATAGTGGCGAAAATCGTAGCCATACCGATGATAGAGTCCCTCAATCAACAAGTGAATATCCACATCGTCTGGCTTTAAGATATCCACTGATTTCGCATAATTGATTCGGGCAACGGGGCAATGCCGGCAGGGCTCTACACAGGTTTTCATGACAACCCATCAGGCATTTGATCTATTGTTGCTTAAGTCTGGGCTGAACCTGTATCCCTATGAGAGGATTTTAGAGCTGGGTTTTAGGTATACAGCCACAGCCGCAGCAGCGTCAGCAGTTGTTCGGTGTCGATGGGCTTGGTGATGTAGTCGGAGGCCCCAGCCTCAATGCACTTTTCGCGATCGCCCTGCATGGCCTTGGCCGTCAGCGCAATAATCGGCAGCGTTCGAAACGCCTCCTGCTGGCGAATCAGGCGCGTCGTTTCGTACCCGTCCAGCTCGGGCATCATGATATCCATCAGCACTAGGCCGACATCGGGGTTGGCCCGGAGGGTGGCAATGCCGTCGCGACCGTTTTCGGCAAACACCACCTCCATGTCGTACTGCTCCAGCAGGCTGGTCAGGGCAAACACGTTGCGCACATCGTCATCGACAATCAGCACTTTTTTACCCGCCAGGGCCGGATCGCTGTGCTGCAGCCGCTCCAGCATTTGCTGCTGCCCCGCCGGCAGCTTGGCCTGCACCCGGTGCAAAAACAGCGCCGTTTCATCCAGCAGCCGCTCGGGCGATCGCACGTCTTTGATGATGATGGTCTCGGCCAGGCGGCGCAGCTGGGTCTCTTCGGCCTCGGTCAACTCCTTGCCGGTGTAGACAATGATCGGTAGCCGCACCAGGGCCGGGTCCTGCTTGATCTGTTCGATCAGGTCAAAGCCGTTCATGTCGGGCAGACCTAGATCGAGCACGATGCAGTCGCAGGGCTGCGATCGCAGGGCCGCCAGGGCCGCCGCCCCAGTGTGCACCGCAGTACTGGTCACCTCCGGACCGCCGATCAGCTCGATGATGCTCTGGGCCTGCACCGGGTCGTCTTCGATCACCAGCAGGTAGCGCACCCGCCGTTCTACAAACTGTTTGATATCGATCAGGGTTTGGGTCAGCACCTCGGGGGCAACGGGCTTTTGAATATGGGCGATCGCCCCCATCTGAAACTCTCGCTGCTGCTGGTCATTCACGGTCATCACGTGGACCGGAATGTGGCGAGTCGCGGGGTCGTGCTTGAGCTGCTCCAGCACGGCTAGACCATCCATATCGGGGAGATGCAGGTCGAGGGTGATGGCGCTGGGCCCGTACCGCTGGGCCATGGCCAGGCCGGTCTGACCATTGAGGGCCACCAGCACCTTGAACCCCTGCCCCCGAGCCATATCGAGCAAAATGCGGGCAAAGTTAAGGTCATCCTCAATCACCAGCAGGACCTGGTCGAGGGTTTGCGGCCCCTGGGGCTGTACCTGGGATCGGTCATCTTCTAGGCCATCGGGTAGGGGTACCAGCGATTGCTGTGGAGTGTTGAGTCGATCGCCTGCGGGCGGTGCCGACGGGGCTGGGGCGATCGCCGGGGGCGTGGTCGGCGGCTGAGAGGGCACGTCGGCGTCAGGCGCGCTGTAGTGCAGCGGCAGAGCGAGGCTAAAGGTGCTGCCGTGATCGGGCTGACTTTGCAGCTTGAGAATGCCGCCCAGCAGCTGAGCCAGCTGAAGGCTGATCGACAGCCCCAGGCCCGTACCGCCGTACTTGCGGCTGGTGGTGCCGTCGGCCTGCTGAAACGCGCCAAAGATGGTCTGCTGCTTTTCGGGGGCAATGCCAATGCCGGTGTCGCTGACCGCGAAGGCCACTTGGTCGTTGCCGTGGGGCGAGATAGTTATGGTAACGCTGCCCCGCTCGGTGAACTTGATAGCGTTGGAGAGCAGGTTTTTGAGAATTTGCTGTAGCCGTCTGGGGTCGGTCGAGAGGCTGTGAGGCAGGTCGTTATCGAGCACAATTTCAAACTGTAGCCCTTTGCTGGCGGCCAGCGGCTCAAAGGTGCGGGTCAGTTCCATCTGAATGGCCGTAAAGGGTAGAGACTCTACCGTCACCTGCATGGTGCCCGACTCGATTTTGGCCATATCGAGAATGTCGTTGATCAAATCGAGCAGATCGGCCCCAGCCGCATGGATGGTGCGGCTGTACTCGACCTGTTTCTCGGTCAGGTTGCCGTCGCTGTTGGTGCTGAGCATCTGAGCCAAAATGAGCAGGCTGTTCAGCGGCGTGCGCAGCTCGTGGGACATGTTGGCCAAAAATTCTGACTTGTAGCGCGATGACTGGGCCAGCTGCGCGGCCTGATCTTCAAGGGCCTGGCGGGCCAGCTCAATCTCCTGATTTTTGCGCTCGACCTGCTGCTTTTGGGTTTCGAGCAGCTCGGCTTTTTCCTCCATTTCTTCGTTGAGCTGCTGGAGTTCTTCGTTGGACTGCTGCAGCTCTTCCTGCTGCTGCTGGAGCTCTTCGTTGGACTGCTGCAGCTCCTCCTGCTGCTGCTGGAGGATGTATTCTGACTCCTGCAGCGATTGGGTACGCTCTTCGAGCAGCTGGTTGCTGTGCAGCAGCTCTTCTTGCTGCTGGCGAAGCTCTTCGGTGAGCACCTGCGACTGCTCTAGCAGCTGCTGAGTTTGCAGGTAAGCGGCGATCGCATTGATCATCACCCCCGCCACGCCGCTGGCCTCCTCCAAAAACGTGAGCTGCAGGTTGGTAAACCGCTGAAACGAGGCCAGCTCGATCACCCCCTGCACCTGGTGCTCAAATATGATGGGCAGCACCACAATATTGAGCGGCGGCGCGGTGCCCAGCCCTGAGCGAATGCGAATGTAGTCGTTCGGCACCTCGGTCAACAGAATGCGCTGCTGCTCCAGGGCACACTGCCCCACCAGGCCCTCGCCCAGGGCAAACTCGTTGGCGAGCTGCTTGCGTTCCTGATACGCGTAGCTGCTGAGCAGCTTCAGCCGGTGGGGCTCGCTATCGGTGTCCAGCACGTACAAAAGTCCCTGCTGCGCTTCGACCAGCGGGGCAATGTAGGTCAGCACCAGGTTGGCCAGGGTTTCGAGGCTGCGCTGTCCCTGCATCTGCTGGGAGAGGTCAGCCAGGTTAGACTTCAGCCAGCGTTGCTCTTCGTTGGCTTGAATGGTCTGCCGCAGGTTGGTCACCATCAGGTTAAAGGTGCGGGTTAGCGTGCCGGTTTCGTCCTGGGCATCGGTGCTCTCGGGTAAATCAATGGACAAATCGCCGCCAGCCAGCCGCTCGGCTGTGTCAGAAAGCTCGCGCAGTGGCCTGGAGATGTTTTGCGACAGCGCCCAGCCCACCAGCGTCAGCAAAATAAACGAGGCCGGAATGCCAAAGGCGATCGTATAGAGCGTCTGCTGGGCCGACAGCTGCGCCTGCTGGGCTCGCTCCTCCAGCAGGTCCTCTTCTGCTACCCTCAGCTCGGCAATCTGCTCGCGGAGCTGCTGCATCAGCTGTCGCCCCTGATCGGTCAAAACAAACTCTTGCGCCGCCGCAAACCCGCCGGCATTGCGCCGCTGAATGCCCTCTTGCAGTCTGCCCAGGCGAGCATCGATCAGCGGCCTGAGTTCTATCAATTGGTTATAAATCACAGGATCGTCGCGGGTGATCTGCCCCAGGGCTTCGTACAGGGCGTCTACCTCCGCAACCGCCTGATTGTAGGGGTCTAGGTACTTGGCCTGCCCGCTAATTAGATAGCCCCGCTGTCCGGTTTCGGCATTGGCCAGCTCAGCCTCTAGCTCGTCGAGATACCCCAACACTTGGTACGACGTTTTCTCTCGTTGGGCATTGCGAATCAGACTGGTAGTGGTGCGGTAGGCGACGACCCCTAGCAGGGTCAAGATCGTCAGCCCCAGGGCAAACCCAGCCCCAATGCGTGTCCCAATTCTGAAGCGATTTAGCATGAATTCTCATCAATGAGCTGACGTAGTATCCGATCCTACCGTAGCGAGAGGCCCCGCAGACTAGCGCCCGAGTGGCGTCCTGGCGAGGCTTCGCTTTGCTGTCCCTTCATGGCTTCTTAAGTAGTCGCTAATCCGCTGTTAAAGCCTTCCTTACCTGGGCCTCCTATTATCCTCTGGAAAACCTATAGGGCTTACCAGCTGGCTTTGCTATGGCAAAACACCAAAATTTTCGCGCCATCCTCAAAAAAGCAATCAACGTTGAGGATGAAAGTCATAACACCTCCAGCAACGACTCGTTTGACCAGGTGATGGCCCGGGCTCGCCTGGGTCGGCGGGATTTTTTAAAGGGCAGTTCATCTCTGGCGGCTGCCACCGTACTGGGGACGAGCTTGGCCTTGGTCGCCGATGCCGCTAAGCAGACGGGGCAAGCCGCGCAGGCCGCTACCAATCTTCGCCTCAGCTTTAGCCCTGTGGCCAAGAGCATTGCCGATACTCTGACGGTGCCCGAGGGCTACACGGCGCGGGTGCTGCTGGCTACGGGCGACCCGATTAAGAGCAGCGTTGGCCCCTACCAAAATAACGGCACCGACACCGACTTTGAGGGGCGGGCTGGCGATCACCACGACGGTATGCACTACTTTGGTTTGAACCAGTCGGGTAACGGCTGGGACCCCAGCGGCAGCGATCGCGCCCTGCTCGCCATCAACCACGAAGTCTGTGAAGACCTGGGCTTTGTGCACCCCAACGGCCCGACCAACTACGGCGCAGAGAGCACCGAGGCTCGCCCGGCGATCGAAATCGACAAAGAAGTGGCCGCCCACGGCGTCACCGTTGTAGAAGTGGTTAAACAGGGCTCGACCTACGAGGTCAACCGCGACTCGCGCTATAACCGCCGGGTTACCGCCGCCACCCCCTGCCAAATCAGCGGCCCGGCCCGGCGCAGCCCAATGCTGGCCACGGCTTTTTCGCCCAGCGGTGAGCGCACCCGGGGCACCCTCAACAACTGCGCCAACGGCTATACCCCCTGGGGCACCTACCTGACCTGTGAAGAAAACTGGGCCGGTTACTTCAACCGCCGCGAAGACGATGCCGTGCGCACCGCTAAGGAAGTCGCTTCTTTCAAGCGCTACGGCATTGGCAACGAAACCTCGGGGCGCTACAACTGGTCGCGGACCGACACCGACAGCGATCTGTACAAGCGCTGGGACGTGAGCAAAACGGGCCGTCAACCTGAGCAAGACTTTCGCAACGTCGCCAATACCTTTGGCTGGGTGGTGGAAATTGACCCCTTCAACCCCAGCGCTACCCCCCAAAAACGCACCGCGATTGGGCGCTTTGCCCACGAGGGCTGCTGGCCTGCGCCCGCCGTGGCCGGGCAGCCGCTGGTGTTTTACGCGGGCGATGACTCCCGCAACGAGTACGCCTACAAGTTTGTCTCCTCGGCTAAATGGGACCCGCGCGATGCCAACCGAGGCATGGCCGCCGGAGACAAGTACCTGGATGCGGGTACCCTGTACGTCGCCAAGTTCAACGATGACGGCACGGGCGAATGGTTGCCCCTGACCCTGGACAACCCGGCGATCGCCAGCTATGCCGACTACGACTTTGCCGACCAGGCCGACGTGCTGATCAACGCTCGCATCGCTGCCGATGCCGCTGGCGCCACCAAAATGGATCGGCCCGAGTGGGGCGGCGTCAACCCGGTCACGGGGGATGTCTACTTCACCCTGACCAACAATGTTTCGAGCAGCAGCGGACGCGGCGTGAAGACCCCCCTCAACGCCGCTAACCCCCGCTACTACGCCGATGCCAAGGGCGAGAGCGTTAGCAAGGGCAACGTCAACGGCCACGTGATTCGCTGGCGCGAGGCCGAGGGCAACCACGCCGCCACCTCTTTTACCTGGGATGTTTATTTGTTTGGGGCCAAGGCCAGCGCCGAGGCCGACGTTAACCTATCGGGTCTCACCGATGAGAATGATTTCTCCAGCCCCGATGGGCTGTGGTTTAGCGAGGCCGTACCCGGACTGCTGTGGCTGCAAACCGACGATGGGTACTATACCGACACCACCAACTGCATGATGCTGGCCGCCCTGCCGGGCACCGTGGGCGATGGCGCAGCCAAGCTGGTCACTAACAAAGCGGTACCCATCCATGGCGATGCCGACCAGCAGGTGAAGACCTACCTGGGCCAAACCGCTAGCCCTGATGTACTCAGCCGCTTTTTGGTGGGGCCGCGCGACTGCGAAATCACCGGCATTACCGAATCGCCCGACGGCAAGGTGTTGTTCGTTAACATTCAGCATCCAGGCGAAAATAGCGAGTCGGCCACCGACCCTGCTCAGTTCACCAGCCACTGGCCCGATGGCGGCAATGCCCGTCCGCGATCGGCCACAGTGGTGATTACCCGCAACGACGGCGATCGCATTGCCGTGTAGGTTTTTCTTGTCGGACTTAAAGAGAGCCTGGGCTAAGCTTGGGCTCTTTTTTTGCCTGTTCACTCCTGACGTTAAATAGCTGATACCAAATTCTACTTGGCTACCCCGACACCCCTGGGCGAATGCCATTCGCCCCTACGGTTTGGCCTTATAGGAATTGGGGTGGTGTGACTCGGATTTGGTGTGAGACGCCAATCCGGCCTGATTCAGGCCGGATTGTTGGGAAAGCCGTTGGGAATTTCAAAGCGATCGCCCGTGCGGCAGTATTCATACCCCGCCATGCGGCCAATCGCCCCCAGTTTGTCGGTGTCAATGCGGCTGTTCTCTTGCAGCACGTCATCGCGCACAAACAGGTGCACCACTTGACCAATCACCATCGAAAACTCGCCCACCGGCACAATGTGCAGGGTGCGACATTCAAAGGCGACCGGTGATTCCGCCACGCGGGGCGGTTCAACAACGCGACTGGGGGCGGGGGATAGGTTCACGTAGTCAAACTCCGACTCGCCGTAGGCTAGCGGCTCAGCACATTCGGCCACCTGATGGGCGTAGGACTCGATCGCCAGGTTAATCACGTACTCTCCGGTACCGCCCTCGCTGGGCGGGCGCACGTTGCGCAGGGTGTCTTTGTCGCTGCCATCAGGCTTGCGGCTGACGCTAAACATCAGCGCCAGGGGCTTGTGGCCGACGGCGTTGAAGTAAGAGAAGGGGGCCAGGTTAACCACGCCCTGGGGCGACAGGCTAGAGACAAAAGCGATCGGGCGGGGCACAACGCTGCCAATCAGCAGCTTGTAGCGAGTTGAGGGGTCTAATAGCTCAGGGTCGATGTCCATAGGGCATAGGGATGGAGACAATGGCCCGATTCTGCCACGATTTGTCAACTGTAGCGCTCTGCCCTGATGGTTCGCAGCTCCGGTTCTGCAAGACTAGATCGGGATAGGAATGCAGCAGGGAATAATGAAACAGCCGCCTTGAGCGCTTTGGGACTGCAATGTTTGAGCGGCTGATTTGCAGTTCCTAAATTGCTGTGGTGCCAACCGAATAGCGGCGCTTAAATTTTGATTCAGCAAAATGCGCTGAACATAGTCTGAGCAAGATTCGCCGTACAGCACCCCGTGGGGACAAGAAACCCCTTTGCGCGGTGAAAGGTAAGTCCGGTAGAGGTTGAGCGAGGCGATCGCGGCCTTGGTAGCCGCCAATTCTAGCGTATAGGTTGCCATGGGGCTGAGCCGAAGATAAACGTCTCCCCCACTGTCGTTTAAAGGTATCGCTAGAGGGCTCTACCCGGCGGTCTAATTCGATCGCTGGTGGCCCGCCCTAAGGACAGTAATCGTCCAGAGACTGCACCGCCTCCACGGCGATCGGTGACCACTGGCGAATTACAAACTCGCTTAGGCCCACATGGGCAGGGCGGCTCGGGTCCAGGGTCGCCCAATCGGCGCGATCGCCCCAGTCGTAGGTATAGCCCAGCTGAGTCCAGGGGTAGGGCAGGGCTTCCGGGGTGGCCGTGGGGACGATTGGCTGGCCCTGGTACTGGTAGCGCTGGTCGTACTGGGCGTAGAACCAGTGCTGGTAGCTGCTGGGCACGGCGACAAACTCGCTGGCGGTGCGAAAGGTTAATTCGGCCTCATGGTCGGTGATCTCGGGGTCGGGGCTGGGCCGAAACAAAAACTGCGGATCGACCCAGATCTCAACCATTTGGCGATGGGCTGTCTGCTCTATCGGTTCAAGGGGCAGGCCAAGGAGCTGACTCAGCCGGGTCGTCAGGGGCACGGTGGCCGTTGGGGTATAGGCCCCACAAAAACGCTGTAGGTCGGGAACGGCTGTGACCCAGACATCGCGGGTGACAATCAGCCGCTGGCCCATATGGCGGCTATAGCCTACCCAGTTGGCCCAGGTGGCGACCAAAACCCGGCCCTGATTATCCCACCTGAGATCGCTGTTGTGAGGCGTGATGGCGGTGAGCCCTCGAAAGACTTCGTTGGGGTCTGGGGTGCTGGCGTCTTCCACAGCCTCCCAGTAGGCGGTGGGCTGGGCTAGCCTAGACTGGGCCAGGGCTGGAGGTGCGATCGCCCCGCCAATGTCCAGGAGCACGATGGCCCCCAGGGTGAGGCGCAGCGTTTGGGGACAGTTGAGGTTCATGCCGTGCGTGAGAGAGCTATGGGGTTAAGGTATCTAGGTGGTGCGATCGCATACTGAGTCACCGACGCTCACCGACCTTTGAATTGAAGGTGAGGTAATTCGTTGCTTTAGACTCTATGGTCTGGAACGGAAGAAATAGCTGCATTGACTTATGAAGCGGCTTCTGTGCTTTGTAAATCCAATAATTAAATAACTTTGCCCGTGTTTATTATCATATGGGTAGCTTTTAATAACCTGGTCAACTGCGATCGCCTCTCGCACCAAAATCTGACGAACAACAGGTTGATCAACAGCGTGCTTAGAAAACTCAAATTGGTCTTCAGCAAACTTCTAGCGTATGCTTTCAATACTTGCGATCATAATAGCTATTGTAGCAACTTAGGTTGGGGTGGCGCGATCGCAGAACTTAACATAGGTAGGCTAATGTTGGGTTACACTTCACTCCGCCCAATCTACTTACTCCTGAAGAATTAAAGCGAGTAGTCCCTTAATCTCAGCGTCTACCAGCACAAGGTCAGAATCAATATGGTCGGGCGCTGATTGGCAACTTTATTCGCGTGCTGCTCATAGTCGGGAAAGGGGTTGCCCTCTGCGGTATGAAAAAGCTTGTTCTCGATAACGATTACGGCATCTGGATAGGCATCAATCAGCAGGTCGATTCTTTTACCCGAAGAAGTACTAACCTCTCGCGCTATGGAAACGGCTTGTGAGTTACTGATCGTAATAGGGGTTTTTGTCAGGGAGAGTAATGCTTCTAAAAGCAATGTGCCCAAGCCATGCTCAGCATTGGGGTTGAAGTAAAAGTCGAGCACATTGCTGGCGACATTTTCCAGATGGGGATATGAAGTGATCTCCATGAATGTTGGAGAACGCTTCTCATGAAAGGCTATCCTGCGAAAACGAGCTAAGGCTTCTGACAAGCGCTCATAATTCATGGGAACGAGAAAAATATTGCTAGAAGTTGCCTTAGACACTTAAAGCAGAGTTTGCATCTAACCGTTCTGCTAGCCAGAGTTTGATGATGGCCTCGCGTTGAATTCCTAGTCGCTGGGCTTCCTTATCCAGAGCCGCTATCATCCACTGCGGAAAGGTAATCTCAATGGCCTGAGGCTCTAGCCCAGGACGTTTGAGAGTAGAGAGATCAAAGTGTTTTAGAACGTCTTCACCATTGTCAAATTTGCGATCCAGGTCTTCAGCGTTCATATAGTGATACCTCATTATCACGAGAGCGGCGTACAGAAATAATGCGAACGTTTGTATCTCGGTAGGTAATGATTGCAGACCAGTACTTTCCCTTAATCTTACCAATTACCAAGAATCGCGGTTCTACTGCCGAGGTAGCCTGTAACTCTACTCGATACTGATCGAGCCACAGCAGCTTGGCTGTCTCAAAATCAATACCGTGCTTTGTTAAGTTACTTTGACTTTTGTTGGGATCGTACTCAAACTGCACTGTAAAACCTGTTGCCAAAGAACAGAACCCCGAGTTTTTGAAAACTCAGGGTTCTTGGGACCTTCTAAAGTGGGCGATAGACGCGGTAGTTGATATTGGGAAAGATATTGTCCACCACCTCGATCTTCTCTAGCCAGCCGGAGTCAATTTTTTCGCGCAGAATATCGTCCCAGAGCTTTTGGAAGCGCATCAGGTGCGATCGCGTCCGCCTGACGGCGTAGGGCACCATCGTCCCCGTCCGCATAATAAAGGCCCAGTCCGACGACTGCGCCAGCAGCAATTCTCGCGCAGCCTGGTTGAGGGCGCGCCACTCTAGCTCGTCGGCGGGTTCTCGCTTGGCCAGGTCAATCATGCGCTCAGCGGCCTTGTGCAGGTGGGGGTAAATCCAGGCGTTGGTTTCGTTCAGCCAGTATTCGTGGAAACCTTTGTAACCCCAGCTCGACTGGGAGGGACGGGCTACCTGCTGGGTGGGATGACCTTGGAGGTAGTCGGTCAGGTGGGTCATTTCGTAGGTGTTTTGGTCAAACCAGCTCTTGCGGAACAGGTAGTCGAGGAACCAGGGGCCTTCGTACCACCAGTGGCCAAACAGTTCGGCATCGTAGGGCGACACGATAATCGGCGGGCGCTGCATCAGCCCGTGGAGGTGGCCGATCTGCTGCTCGCGGTTGTACATAAAGTTGGCGGCGTGCTCGGCGGCTTTTTCGCGTGCCCAGTAGGGGTCGTAGAGCTGCTTGTCTGACAGGCCCAGGCCCTTGCCGGTGATCTTGTGGTATTTGATGCCCACGTTTTTACGCTGGCCGTTGGGCATGATGTAGGGCTTGATGTATTCGTATTCAGCATCCCAGCCCAGGTCGCGGTAAAACTCGCGGTACTCGGGCGCGCCGGGGTAGCCCACCTGGGACGACCACACCTGCTGCGACGACTCGTGGTCGCGGCCAAAGGCAGCGACGCCGCTTTCGGTGAAGATCGGGGCGTAGCTGCCAAACCGGGGTCGGGGCCGGGCGTAGAGAATGCCGTGGCCATCCGTTAAGAAGTAGCGCAAGCCCGCATCGGCCACCATGCGCTCTAGGCCTTCGTAGTAAGCGCACTCGGGCAGCCAAATGCCTTTTGCGGGCTGCCCGAAGGTGTCTTCGTAGTGCTCAGCGGCGACCTGAATTTGGGCCCACACGGCCTCGGGGTACATTTTCATCAGCGGCAGATAGCCGTGGGTGGCCCCGCAGGTGATGATGTCGAGGTTGCCGCTGTCTTGGTACTGCTTAAAGGCGGTGACCAGGTCGCCGCTGTAGCTCTCCCACACGTCGCGAACGTGGTTAAACTCTTTGGCGTAGGTTTCGGCCAGGTACTGCATGTGGCCGTTGTGGACGTGGCGCTCGACCTCTAGCTCGGTGAGCTCTTCGAGCATGGCCAGGTGGGCGTCGAAGCGCTCTTGCAGCAGCGGATCGCGCAGCATGGAGACCAGGGGCGGGGTCATGCTCATGGTGAGCTTAAAATCGATGCCGTCGCGCTTGAGCCCCTCAAACATCGTGAGCAGCGGCACGTAGGTCTCGATGATCGCTTCGTAGAGCCACTCTTCCTCTAGCACGTAGTCACTCTCGGGGTGACGCACGTAGGGCAAATGGGCGTGGAGTACAAGCGCGAGATATCCGGTAGCCATAGGGTGCCGTTAAAGGAAGTGAACTGAGAGCCGAGCTGTCGGGAGGGTAACCGCCGTTGACCAAATTCTAGAGCAAAAGGTAATCGCTAACGGCACTCTGGGCTGCATCCACCAGCCGGGGATGCTCAAGGCGATCTGTAGCGGTTTGGTTTGTGGCGGTTTGTTAGATCGGCACTGGTATGCCATGAAGGGATGACCTCAGAAAGTTCATGAAGAACTCTCTGGGGAAGGAATATGGCAGGTGCAGACTATTGGGCCATCCCCACGGATTGTGGTACAAGCTCCACTGCTGCTTTGCCGGTGGCAGATTGACGGTCAATATCAGTCTGGGGCGGTTCAGCGGCGGCGATCGCATCGTCTGGTCGGGGGACAGCGTATGATTTGGCATGACCTATCGCCAGATCGGTTTAGGGGTGGGCCGTTGCTCACCTCTTTACCAGAACGCCACTCAACTACACCATCATGGGAAAAGTCTGTTACTGGATGCTGCTTGCGGCCTTCGCCCTGGGGAGTTGCCAGCGGGAGCCAGCGGTACCGTGGCAAACGACGACGCTATCGCTAGAGGCCCTGGAGGCCCTGACTTACCCACCCTTTTTAGTCGATGTTCAAACGGCCTCGCGCTATCGGCAGGAGGGGCTGGCGTTTCGGCAGCAGGGCGATTTTGAGCGGGCGATCGCCACCCTAAAGATTGCCGCTGCCCTCAACCCGCGCAACCCCGAAGGTCAGGTGCTGTTGGGCTGGACTCAGCACCTGGCAGGGTACCCCGCCCCTGCCGTCGAGGCGCTGCAGGTGGCGCTAATCTACAACCCCGACTACGTGCCCGCCCTCAATGCCCTGGGCATTGTTTACCTGGTGGACGGTCAGCTTGAGGCGGCGGTCGATACCCACACCCTAGCGGCATCGCTGGCACCGGAGAACGAAATTGCCCATTACAACCTCAGTCTGGCTTACCAGCGACTGGGACAAACCGAGCAGGCGATCGCCCAGGCCATCATCGCTACGGAGTTAGAACCCCAAAACCCCCACCCTTGGGTAGCCCTGGCTCTGGCCCACTGGTCGGCAAAAAACAATGCCGAGGCCGTTACCAACTATCGGCAGGCCCTGGCTCTCGATGGCCGCTACGTTCGCCGAGAATATCTAGACCATCTAGAGCAGGCTGGGTTTAGCCCGGAGCAGATCGAGACGACAGAGCAGGTTCGACAGACGGCGGGGCTGTAGCGGTGCCAGGTTACGGGTCTGAGGACTGACTGACGCCTTGAACCCTACACCCTGAACCCTGGTGGGCTTAACGCAGCTGCGGTAGCCCTACCCCAACGGGCTTCTACCCTTAGATAGGCATGCCGCCAGTCATGCTATGCGACTCTGCTGTAAACCTTTTCGGGATTTGAGCCATGCCCCCTACCCCTGTGTCTGAGCTATCGGTTCACAATGTGCTCCACGCTCGCGCCCGGCTGGGAGAGGGGCCGGTGTGGGATGGCGACAAGCAAGTGCTCTACTGGGTTGATATTTTCAACCATCGCCTCCATGTGTTTGAGCCCAGCAGCGGCGACGACTGCCACTGGGATGTGGGCGATGTGGGCAGCGCGATCGCCCTCATGGGAGATAACCATCTGCTGGTGGCGATGGGCAATCGCATTGCCAGTCTCGATCTCACCTCTGGCGCGGTTGAGACCTTAAAAACCATCCATTTTGAAGCCCCCGGCACCCGCTTTAACGATGGCAAGTGCGACCTCCAGGGTCGCTTCTGGATTGGCTCGATGAGCCCAGAGCATCCCGGACAGGCCGCCCTCTACCGCTACGACCCCGATGGCTCGGTGCACAGGATGGAAACAGGGCTGACGATTTCTAACGGGCTGGGCTGGAGCCCCGACGGCGGCACGTTTTATTTGATCGACTCACCCCTGCGCAAAATCTATGCCTACCGCTTTGAGGGCGAAACCGGAGAAATCAGCGATCGCACCGTGCTGATCGACCTAGGCGATGAGCCAGTCGAACCCGACGGTCTAGCCGTCGACAACGCTGGCAATCTGTGGACAGCCCTGTGGGATGGCTGGTGCGTGGCCTGCTTTAGCCCCACCGGCGAGGCGCTGGGCCGGGTCAGCCTGCCCGTGCAGCGCCCCACCTGTCCCGCCTTTGGTGGCCCCAACCACCAGACCATCTATGTCACCACTGCCTCGGTGGGGCTGAGCCAAACAGAGATTCAGCAGGGGTTCCATGCGGGCGATGTGTTTGCGATCGCCGCCCCCGTACCAGGGCCACCGACCCATCGGTTTGGGGCTAAATCTAGCATCTGATATAGGCGTAGTTGCGGTGAGCAAGATTAGATTAACCGTCAGCCGTATCTTACTTCGAGCCCATGACCTCTCCCACAGACCGCGACTTCGAAAACGCACAGCCCTCCTGGTTCGATCGCATCTTTCGCGATTCCGAGGGCAATATTGTGATTGGCCAACCGCCCAACTTGCCTGTTTTGGTAGCGATCGGTGCAACTACCCTACAGGCTGTTCTCCCCAGCGGCGATCTGCAAACCGCGATCGAGCTGATCGCCTTTGG
>JBARVK010000715.1:0-3293 GCA_049646225.1 Nodosilinea sp. | reverse complement strand
GAGGCCGTGGATCTCCCGGTGCCTGAGCTGACTTCGACCGTGCGCCAGGGCAGCTTGGCCAAGCGCAAGATGGTTGAGGCCAACCTGCGCCTGGTAGTTTCAGTCGCCAAAAAATACATCAAGCGCAATGTCGATTTACTTGACCTGATTCAAGAGGGCACCATCGGCATGCAGCGAGGGGTAGAGAAGTTTGACCCCACCAAGGGCTATCGGTTTTCCACCTACGCCTACTGGTGGATTCGCCAAGCCATTACCCGTGCGATCGCTGAAAAGAGCCGCACCATTCGCCTGCCGATTCACATCACCGAAAAGCTCAACAAGCTAAAGAAGGCCCAGCGCACCCTTTCCCAACGCTACGGGCGAGCAGCCACAGTAGCTGAGCTAGCGATCGAGTGCGACCTCACCACCAAGCAGGTGCGCGACTATCTTGAAAAATCGCGTCAGCCCCTCTCCCTCGACCTGAAGGTAGGCGACAACCAGGATACCGAACTGGGCGAACTGCTCGAAGACGATGGCCCCTCCCCAGAAGACTTTGCCACCCAAGTATCTCTGCGCCAGGACCTAGAACGCTTGATGGGTGACCTGACCCCGCAGCAGCGCGAGGTGCTTGCCCTGCGCTTTGGCCTTGCCGATGGCAAAACCATGACTCTCGCTAAGATTGGCGACCTGCTCTCGATTAGCCGCGAGCGCGTGCGCCAGATTGAGCGTGAGGCGCTGACCAAGCTACGCAAACGTCAGTCTGACATTCGCGAATACCTGGCTAGCTAGGGATATTTCCTTTCAAAGGCATAGGCTCCAGACCCCCGGTTTCTTATTCAGAAGCCGGGGTTTTTGATCTGGAGCCACCGGGAGTCGTCGATCTACCTGGACTATATGTGGTCAGCGGGTTGCGGTATGGTGCGCCATCGCTCAGCATGACGCACCATCTGCGGCGAGAGAATTGATTGTGGATAGACGGCTGAGGGGAAGGTTGCGATCGCCTCGGTAGTCCAATTGACCAAACGGGGGAAATCCCGCATTCTAGAGTGATTCTAGCTAGCGTTGCCCCATCGTTGAGGAGTCCCCATGAGCTACCGCATGGACCGCCGTGCCTATGCCGAAACCTTTGGCCCTACCGTAGGCGATCGCGTTCGCCTGGCCGATACCGAACTCATTATTGAAGTTGAGCAAGACTTTACCACCTACGGGGACGAGGTAAAATTTGGCGGTGGCAAGGTCATTCGCGACGGTATGGGCCAGTCACCAATCGGTCGCGAGGCGGGCGCGGTGGACATGGTAATCACCAACGCCCTGATCTTGGACTGGTGGGGCATTGTTAAGGCCGATATTGGCATTAAAGACGGCAAAATTGAGAAAATTGGGAAGGCGGGCAACCCTTACATTCAGGACAACGTAGACATTATTATTGGCCCCGGCACCGAAGTGGTCGCTGGGGAAGGCATGATTGTCACCGCCGGGGGCATCGATAGCCACATTCACTTTATTTGCCCCCAGCAGATCGAAACCGCGATCGCCTCCGGCATTACCACCATGATTGGTGGCGGCACCGGCCCGGCTACCGGGACAAACGCCACCACCTGCACCCCCGGCGCGTGGAATATCTGGCGCATGCTGCAATCGGCAGACGCCTTCCCCATGAATCTGGGCTTTCTTGGCAAGGGCAACAGCGCTCAGCCCGAGGCTCTAGTAGAACAGGTCAAAGCTGGGGCCATGGGCCTCAAGCTGCACGAAGACTGGGGCACTACCCCCGCCACCATCGACACCTGCCTGGGAGTAGCCGACGAGTACGACGTGCAGGTAGCCATCCACACCGACACCCTAAATGAGGCGGGCTTTGTGGAAGACACGATCGCCGCCTTTAAGAACCGGGTGATTCACACCTACCACACCGAAGGGGCGGGGGGCGGTCACGCCCCCGACATCATCAAAGTGTGCGGTGAGGCCAACGTGCTGCCGTCATCGACCAACCCAACCCGGCCCTACACCCGCAACACCCTCGACGAGCACCTCGACATGCTGATGGTGTGCCACCACCTCAGCCCCAGCATTCCCGAAGATGTTTCCTTTGCCGAGTCGCGCATTCGCCGCGAAACCATCGCCGCCGAAGATATTCTTCATGATCTGGGGGCCTTCAGCATGATTGCCTCCGACTCTCAGGCCATGGGTCGGGTCGGCGAGGTGATCATTCGCACCTGGCAAACGGCCCACAAAATGAAGGTACAGCGCGGGGCACTGGGGGAAGATAGCGATCGCAACGACAACCACCGGGCCAAGCGCTACGTGGCCAAGTACACCATCAACCCCGCCATCACCCACGGCATCGCCAACCATGTCGGCTCGATCGAGGCAGGCAAGCTGGCGGATATTTGCCTGTGGAAGCCCGCCTTCTTTGGTGTCAAACCGGAGCTGGTGATCAAAGGGGGCGCGATCGCCTGGGCGCAGATGGGGGACCCCAATGCCAGCATTCCCACCCCGCAGCCGGTGCACATGCGGCCGATGTTTGGCAGCTTTGGCGGGGCGATCGCGGCGACATCCCTCAGCTTTGTCTCTCAGGCTGCCCTAGATAGCGGGATTCTTGAGCCGCTGGGTCTAGCCAAAGCTACCGCCGCTGTCGCCAACTGTCGCCAGCTAAGTAAAGCCGACATGAAGCTCAACACTTACCAGCCTCATATGGAGGTGAATGTAGAAACCTACGAAGTGCGGGCCGACGGCGAACTGCTCACCTGCGAACCAGCCGACCTATTGCCGATGGCTCAGCGGTACTTTTTGTTTTAGCCATGCTCAGCCAAACAGTTTTTTCGAGACTGTTTACAATGAACTAAATAGCGTCGTCCCCAGCATTAAAACGCCACCCTCAGCGATCGCATGTTCCCGGTGGTGACGACATCCTGTCGCCACCATAAACTTATTGCGAATGACAGCAAGCGGTGGCAGATTTTCAAGTGTCCACGATACAATATAGTTGCGCTCAAACATTTATGTTTGAGTTCACTCCTCACACCACATCCCGCTCAGACCTTTGGTCTGGGCGGTTTCTTATTTAAAGGTTTAATTTAACATTTCGAATCGCGGCCCCGGCGCTATTCCTAATCGGGTAGATAAGGTTTGCAAACCAGAGTTACCTAAGGACTGAGGTTAGCTGTGGATTGGCTATGGTAAGATTGCGTGTGGTTAACAACGGCAAGGAACACTAGGCATGGCAGCCGCTCAGGTAACAGATTCTACTTTTAAGCAAGAAGTTCTCGAAAGCACCGTTCCCGTACTGGTCGACTTTTGGGCCCCTTGGTGTGGTC
>JBARVK010000714.1:0-12024 GCA_049646225.1 Nodosilinea sp. | reverse complement strand
GCTTCATGTTCTTGATCTCCTGGCGGGGCTACTGGCAAGAGCTGATCGAAACTCTGGTCTGGGCCCACGAGCGTACGCCCCTGGCGAACCTGGTGCGCTGGAAGGACAAGCCTGTGGCCATGTCGATTATTCAGGGTCGAGTGGTGGGTCTGGCTCACTTCACGGTGGGTTACATTCTCACCTACGCGGCCTTCCTGATAGCCTCAACCTCTAGCCGCTTTGGCTAGAGAGGCTAACGCCTCTCCCGGTAGGGTGGGCACTGCCCACCTTACACCCCGGAGCAAAATCCTCTCCTTGGAGGGGCAGGGGTGGGTTCCGTCAGCTTGATGAAACCCACCCCGCTCTCCGGAAATTCTGCCAAAAAGAGAAAAGCGATTTTTAGTCACCATAATCTATTCGTAAAAGTCTCATTCACTGTGGGCAGTGCCCACCCTACGGAGAAAAGCAAACATAATGTGAGATGGTGAATAGCTCTCTACGATCGCCCTTTGCCATCTCCCAAGCTTGAGACGGATGGAGACTCTCCGCTGCTCAAGAGTCCTGGTTCTTCGGGGTAGTTGAGCCAGGACTTTTATTGTCTAAACTGCTGTGTCTGAGCCGCTGACGGCCAGTATGACCATTAAGCTTGCCTTACAATAACGGCTGTGCTTGGGTTAGACGGATTGCTGGGTGGGGCTCTAGGGGCGATCGCTGAAAGCGTCCTAAGATTGGGCGTCCTAGCGCCTGGGTGCATACATCATCACTAAAACCCCCAGCAAAATAATCCAGCCGCCCAGGAGATCAAAGCGATCGGGTTTCACCTGGTCAACGATCCAGCCCCAGGCGATCGACAGCACAATGAAAATGCCGCCGTAAGCCGCATAGGCGCGGCCAAAGTGGGTGGGTTGCAGCGTCGGTACCGCCCCGTAGATGCCCAGAATCGCCACCCCCAGCACTGCCAGCCAAGGGCTTTTGCCCTCCCGCAGGGCCAGCCAGACCAGATAGCCGCCGCCAATTTCGCACAGGCCAGCCAGCCCAAACAGCAGCAGCGATCGTGCCATGATTCAGCCTTGGGTTCTAGGGGATTGGTCAAGTTGAGAATTCTCGGGTTACACCATTTTCTTGAAAACGACCCTTAGACCCGACTTGGGTCTGAGAGTGGGAATGGGGGTCATGGTCAGATCTTTATCGGGCAGCAGTTCCCAGGTGTAGTGGCGCAGCAGGTGGGCCGCCACCAGCTTGATTTCGAGCTGGGCAAAGGCCAGCCCCAGGCACACGCGGGGGCCGCCGCCAAAGCCCACCAGGCTAAAGTCGTAGCGCTTGTGCTCAGCGCGATCGGGGCCAAAGCGATCGGGGTCAAAGCGTTCAGGGTCGGTGTAGACGCGGCGATCGCGGTGGGCGGCATCAATTCTGTACAGGGCCATCCAGCCCTCGGGCACGCGGTAGCCGTTGAACTCAAAAGACTTCACTACGCCCCGAAACCCTCCCCCCACAGGGGGGTACAGCCGCTCCACCTCTTTGACCACCTGGTCGAGGTAGGGCATCTGCCGGATCTGCTCTAGGGCGATCGCCTCGCTACTGGCCATCAACGTCGCCTGCTCCTGACGCGCCTTTGTCCACACCTCAGGGTGCTGCGCCAGCGACATCACCAGGGAGGTCAGCATTGAGGTCGTAGTTTCGTGGCCTGCAAACAGCATCAGCAGGGCCTGGGCTTTGATGTCGTCTAGGCTAAGTCGGTTGCCGTCTTCGTCTTCGCTTTGCACCAGCAGGCCCAGGGCATCGTGGGTGGGGTGGGCCTGGCGCTCTTTGACCACCTGCTCAATGTGCTCTAGCAGGCGATCGCGCGCTTTGATTGCTTTGCCAAAGGGCGTCCAGCCCCAGCGCAGGGGCGGCGAAAACAGCCCGTTGGTCAAGTCGGCAAACCACTGCGACATCTGGGCGCTCTGGTCGCCGGGTTCGCTGCCGATCAGCAGGGTGCTGGCGATGTCAAAGGTGAGCTGCTTGAGTTCGTCAAACCAGGTGAACTGGCCCAGGTCTTCCCACCGCTGGGCGTAGCGATCGGTGAGGGTCTGCATCGTCTCGACATAGCCCGCCAGGGCCGGGCCGTGGAAGGCGGGCATGAGCAGCTTTCGGTTGCGGCGGTGCTCGTCACCCTCCTGCAAAAAGAGGGATTCGCCTAAAAGTTCTTTAAAAGTGCCGGGCCAGCCCTCCCGCCACGAAAAACAATCCATGTGGCTAGAGAGCACAAACTGGTTGGCCTCTGGCCCCATCATTACCACTGTCGGGCGACCCAGCAGGCGCGTTTTGAAGATTGCTCCATACTTGGCCTGACGCTTGCGGGCAAACTCGCGATCGAACAAAAAGCTGAGGGTTTCGCCCACCAGGGGCAGACCAAAACTGCCGGGGGGTAACGGTCCAGGATTTGGGCCAGAAGTTGGGATGGAGGTGGCCATACACTCAAGCTAGAAGGCGATCGCTAACGTTTGGCCCCAGAGCCAACGCCCTCTAGAGTAACGCAGAGCTATAACAGTAGGCTCTCAGTCGAATCATCCTGCCATCCCAAGCCGCCGTCAGGCAGGGTCAATATTGTGACCAGCGGCCACAATCAGTTCCTTAAAAGTTTCTTCTGAAGCCTTGGAGCTAATGGTGATCGTTTTGGCCTGGGAATTGATGTCAACATTGGCATCCGGCTCAGAGGTAAGAATGAGTTTCTTAAGCTCTTGCTCCGACTGCTGATCACCTAGGGTTGGTACTTTAAATTGCCACGCCATAGTAATTTCTCTACCTTTACCTATCGTTTTACGTGTCTACTTTAGGCAGTGGGCAGCAGCGTTGTCGTCTACAGAAAGGCTGAATTTCTAAGGAAAACCAATCCTAGGCGTGGCTGAACAGCCCTAAGCTAGACTTCAGGCTAAGTTTCACCGGCTAAAGCCAAAACTCGCTGCACGACCTCTTCGGATAGCCACATCCCTGCATTGTTAAGCCGATATACCAGAGGTTTGATAGCTGTAGTCAAACCCTCTGATTTTGCCTCCAGCAAGATTTTGAGTGTTCCCCAAACGCGAAGCCCAGCGCTTTGAGCGGCTTGCCTAGCCAGCATGTCGTCTAGGAGAACGATTTTTTCAGGATGCTCAAGGGCCAAGGACATTGCTGCAAGTTCGCCTGGGCCTAAATCTAAGGCTTGCCAATCAAGCGAAATAAGGCCAGGTTCCACTACTTTGAGCCAGGGATAGCCTTTTGAACTGGGCACATCGTAGCCTTGCTTTTGACCAGCTTCGAGTTCGAGCACAACTGCATTTGAAATCCAAACGTCATCAAAAAGCTGGGGTAGCCAGTTCAAGGCTTCTATGCGATACAAATAGAGCAAAGGCGACGTATTGGAAATAGCTTCAGGCAAGGCTTTCTTCTAAGTCCACTAACTCGGACTCAAGCGGGAAAACCCTATAGCTTTTGAGGTTTAACAGGAACTCAACGCGCGGCATGTCAGCTAGTTCGGCTGCCCGGCTAGAGGATAGCCGACCTAATTCGTACAACTTGACTGCAGCCAGCATGCGTAGTTCACGGGCAAAGGCAGCTTCATCAGTAGTTTCAGACAAAAAGACTGTCTCAGGAATGTCAATAACGATTTGTCGAGTTGCCATAGCTGACGTTCCTGCTCGATAAATGAGCGCTGTCCAAACCTCTCGATCTTAGCTCAGGTGTGCCACCAGCCAGCCCCAGCTCCAGAATACGGCCATGCCACCTGCGATGGTGAGCAGCAGATTTTTGCAACCGAGGGCGAGCATAACGCAGGCGATCGCCCCCACCAGCCGCGCATTTTGCCACCCCAGTGCCAGGGTGTCGCCATCGGGCAGCACCACCGCAGGCACAACGATCGCCGTCAGTACGACCGGGGGAACATAGCCCAACGCCCGCACCAGGGGCGGCGACAGCTGAATGCGACCGCTAAAGGCCAAAAGCCCGTAGCGAATTGAAAACGTCACCAGGGACATTGCCCCCACCAAAAGCCAGTCGTTCATCTGTAACGTTATGTTGCGACTTTGCGGATTTAAATCTGCTTCACAACCTTAGGCGTAATAGGCATGAAAACCTTAACCGCTGGTTGCTCTGCCCGAGCACCAAGCACAGGAGTTTTTCCTATGCCCCCTTCCCATTCCACAGCCCCCGCTGCTGACCTTGCCTTTGTCGAAACCGATGATGCTGGAGAACAGATCAGTGGGGCTATTCCCATTGTGACCGACATCGTCCAGCCGCTGACGTCCATTTCTGGCACCCTCTTTGGCGATGCCGATCTCTTTCAAATCTTTATTTCGGGCGATCAGCCCTTTTCAGCCACCACGCTGAGTTCAGAAACGCTGCTTGGCCTACCCATTGACGATGCGCTGGGAATTCCCAGCGACCTGCTGCAGGACCCTCAACTGTTTTTGTTTGATGCCGCTGGCAACGGCATCTACGGCAACGACGATCTGTTTGGTTCGGCCCAGGCTACCCTACCGTCCGGGATCAGTATGCTGAAGCCGGGCATTTACTATCTGGCTATTTCTGGCTTTGACTACGATCCCATCAGTGCTGGCGGAGAAATTTTCCCCGACAGCTCCTTCGATGGCATTCTGCTGCCGACCGGCCCGGGGGGCGATCTGCCGCTGGCTGGATTTGCCGGTGAGGATGCGCCAAGCGGTACCTACACCATTGCCCTGACGGGAGCCCAATCGATTCAGCCCGTCGTTCAGCCTGCGGCGGTGGATCTGCTGGGGCTAACGGATGACAATCGGCTGGTGTCTTTTTCGACCAGTGACCCAACCAAGACCAAGCTACTGCCTGTGAGCGGTCTGGCGGGCACGCTGCTTGGTATTGATGTGCGTCCGGCGGACGGATTAGTCTACGGCCTGACGACGACTAATCAAATTTATACCCTTGCCCTCGGTAATGACGGGGCTGAGGCCACCCTGGTCAGCACGCTGTCTGAGCCCTTTGAGGGGGGCGCTGTTTCAGGCTTTGACTTCAATCCGGTGGCCGATCGCCTGCGGGTGGTGGGCGAAAACGATCAGGACTTTCGCATCAATGTGGATACGGGGGCGGTGATTGTCGATGGCGACCTCGCCTTCTCGCCGGAGGATGTCAACGCGGGGGCAAACCCAAGTGTGACCGGGTCGGCCTACACCAACTCCTTTGCTGGCGCCACCGCGACCCAGCTGTTTAACCTCGACAGCGTTTTGGATAGCCTGCTGCTGCAAAGCCCCCCCAACGATGGCACCCTGCAAACAGTGGGGGAGCTGGGGTTCGATCTTGATACCCTGGCCGGGTTTGAAATTGTGTCGACCTCGGTGGACAGCAATATGGCGTTTGCGGTGTCTAATGCAACGCTGTACAGCCTCGACCTGGCTTCTGGGATGGCAACCAGCCTGGGTGCGATTGGTTCTGACAGCGCGATCGCGTTTCAGGGCTTGACGGCTGCACCCCCGAGGGCCGAAGTTGACCCGCTACCTGAACTGTTTGACCTAACGGGTTTTGACGGCAACGTGGCGGTCAACGTGATCCGACGGCTCTCGCGGGAAGCCTTCTTTGACAATGTGCTGTCCTTTTACGAAACCGATGCTCTTGGCCAGGTCGATGGCCTGCTGCCGGGCGACAGCGGTTACGAGGCTGCTGTCGCCGCCAATTTAATCGATGACATCACCTTATTCGTTGGCAACAACCAGAGCATTGATGTGTCCGTCAGTCTGCCCGGCGGCACGTTCTATGCACCGGCCCTGCTCATCAATGGCAATCTGCAAAACCTGGCGACGGTTGGCGATGCCGCCCTGGGCCAAGCGCGCATCAAACGCGAGGGGAATACCTGGCTGTTTGAGGATGCTAGCGATTTTGACTTTAACGATTTAGTGGTGACTCTCACCCCCGAAATCGCCGGGATGGGCTAGGCGATCGCCCAAGCTACGTCTTTATCTATCGCTGCACTGGCTGCATGAGCCTTGCGATCTGCGCCGCTGCCGCTGCGATCCCAGAGCTGATCTTCTGTAGTTTTGACCAACAATTAAAGGTTATACCGACCATGAAAACGATCAACCAAACCTTCAAAAAAGCCCTGTACGCCATGGGCCTAGGGCTGGGGCTAGCGGCTACTGTGGGCGCGGGCGCTTTGTTTGTCAATGCGTCTGACCACGATGACGGTGAGTCAGAAATTAAAGGACGCAACCTGAACCTGACCGATCTGTACGTGTTTCGCGAGCAGGATCAAAACCCCAGCGCGTCGTCAAACGATTTGGTTCTGATTATGAATACCAATCCCCGCTCGCTGGCTGGGCAGCAGTATTACTTCAGCACCCGCGCGGCCTATAAGTTCAACATTGCTCGAGTTAGCGATAACGACGCTACGCCGGACGGGTTATCGGATGTTGTTTTAGAGTTTAAGTTTGGCTCGCCGGATCGCAACAACCGTCAGGACTATACCCTCACCGTAATCAAAGACGGCCGCAGGAGTATTGTGAGAGGCCAGACCACCGCGCTCAACGAAAGCCCAATTCTAAACCAGGGCAGCGTCAATGGCTCCAGCATTCAAGTCTTTGCCGGGCTGCGCGAAGATCCGTTCTTCTTCGATGTGGAGCAGTTCTTTCGGGTGCGGGCTGGGGCACTGGGCCGGGGCCCAGCGGTTGGGTTTCGCCCCCCTGAGCAAGCGGTGGACTTTGCCCAGGGCTACAACGTCAATGCGATCGCCGTTCGGCTGCCTATCGGGCTCCTGCAGGGCTCCGAAAACGCCACTACCTTTGATGTATGGATGACGGTGTCGCTGCCGGGCAGCAACAAATTTAACCAGGTCGAGCGGCTGGCCCGCCCGGCGGTGAATGAGGGCCTGATTGTCACCAACGAGTTTTTGAATACCCTCAACAGCGTCGATCCGGCCTTTGAGGCGGCGGCTCTGGCCGGGCGAGAACCGGCGGCCAGTGCAGCGGCCCCCATCGTTGCTGAGGCAAAACAAACCCTGCTGGCGATCGGCAATAGCGAGGCCAGAGCCGATGCTCTGCTTCAGGCGTTTTTGCCCGATGTCATGCGGATTGACACCACCGGACCTAGCGGCTATGCCAATGCCCTGAACGCTAAAGGCAGCCCCATTGCGGGACGACTGCTGATGGATGACGTGGTCGATATTACGCTCTCTGTGCTCACCAACGGCGCGATTACCAGCGACAACGTGTCCTACGAGGGTACACCGGGTAACCCAGCCCAGGGCCACGATCCCCTGGTGCCGTCGTTCCCTTACCTGGCCCCGGCCAACTAGCGCTGGCCCTAAAGCTGCTTTAGTTCTCGTAGGTTGGGTGCAGCGGAGCAGAACCCAACAGCAGTCAGCCCTGTTGGGTTCTGCTATCGCGCCACCCAACCTACAAGTAAAGGCACAAAGTCTTGGAATTCTGGCGCTATGCAGATAGCCATCTAGCTACCGCCAGAATCCTCAGCAATGTCTGATCAGTACAGGATGCGATCGCTATGGTAACCATCGGATCAATCACGTCTCCGCTGGCTCGAGGGTATCCGGCTCGGCTGCTGGCCGTGGGGTTGCTATCGCTGGGGGCAGTCGCCTTGACGCAACCCGACTGGCGACCCTGGTCGGGGTTTGGGCCTCAGGGGCCTTACCCCTATGCGTTTGCTGACGCGGCGTCTAGCTCAAATCAGCAGACTCTAGAACAGTCGATTTCCTTTTACCAGGGCCGCATTCAGCAGAACTCGACCGATGGACTTGACCAGGCCGCGCTGGCCAATCTCTATATTCAGATGGCGCGCGCCACCCGCAACGACAGTTGGTACCTGCTGGCGGAAAAAACCGCTCAGCAGTCGCTGGCCAATATGCCCTTCGAGAATACGGGAGCGACCCTGGCCCTGGCCCAGATTTCCGAGGCCCAGCACGACTTTGAGACCGCTGTTAGTCTCGCTGAAAGCGTTGGTAGCCCCGATGCCCTGGGGCTGGTGATTACCTCTAAGCTGGCGCTGGGCCAGGTTGACGATGCCGCCAGTCTGGCTGACGCCCTTGCCGAGCAGTATCCGTCGCTGGGCAGCCTGACGCTGCGGGCGCTGACCCACGAGGCCCAGGGGCACGATGAGCTGGCCCTGGCCGGTTTTAAGGCGGCGATCGCCGCTGAAGAACCCGCCAACACTGTCGGTTCGGCCCAGACCCGCGTGTTTCTAGGCCGGTTCTACGTGCAACGGGGCGACTACAAAACTGCTCAAGCCCTTTACCGTGAAGCGTTGCAAATTGTCCCTGACTACCCGCTGGCCCATCTTCAAATGGCTGAGCTGGCCACGGTGAACGGCCACTACCGCAGGGCCAAACACCACTACCGCGAAGTCGGCGGGCCAGTGGCCCTCCACGGCCTGGCCCGGATTGAAGCTCTGCGGGGCCGGCCAGAAACGGCAGCCTGGGCAGTGGCCGAAACGGAGCTGCGGCGCAGCATTACCGACAATGCCCTGGGGCATCGGCGCGATTTGGCCCACCTGCTGCTGGAGCGAGGCAACCCCGACGATGTGGCGGAGGCGGTGACGCTGATGACTACCGAGGCCGCTAACCGTCGCGATGCGGAGACCCTGCACCTACTGGCCTGGGCGCAGCAGGAGGCGGGTCAGCTGCTGGCGGCCCAGCAGGTGATGCGGGAGGCGCTCGACTCGGGCCTTCGCAGCGCCGGGATGGCCTACCGAGCGGGCGAGATTGAGCAGGCCCTAGGCCACTCCGCCCAGGCGGAACAGTTTTTTCGCCAGGCGACCGAGATCAACCCTGCATTTACCCCCCAAACCCGGCAACGCTTAGGACTCGTCAGGCAGAATGAGAGGCTTTTACCATGACCCAGCATTTACGCCGCTACAGTGTTTTAGGTTTTCTGGTCGCCGTACTCTGTACAACGATCGAGCTGACGATCACGCCGCCCGCCGCTGCTCACTGGGGCGATTTGGCCACCGCTGAGATTGTGATGGCCGAGACGGAAACGCGTATCGCCCTGACCTACCCCACCGGGTTGACCGCCTTTGCCGACGACGACGGCAGCGGACGGCTCTCCACGGCAGAACTGCTGCGCCATCGGCAGGCGCTGACAGAACGGCTAGAGCCCGCGATCGCCCTCAAAGACAGCCGCAATCAATCGCCCCAGTTCACGATTCAGCCCACCGTAGACAGCGTCTCCGCCAACGCGAAGATTGCCCCCAGCAGCCACACCACGCTGCAGCTGCTGTACACCTGGGCCGAGCCGCCGTCGGGGCTGGCGATCGCCTACACCTTTTTTCCAGCAGATGCGCCCGAGGCCAGCTGCCTGGCCACCATTGCCCAAGACGGGCAGGTCACCAACCATGTCTTTACCCCCAAGAAACCCACCTTCACCGTGAGAGCTACCGATGCAGCCGCACTGGGCAGCCGGGCCTGGTTTATCACCCTGATCGGCGCCTTTTTGTGGGGGGCGGTGCACTCGCTGTCGCCGGGGCACGGCAAGACCCTGGTGGGGGCCTACCTGGTGGGCGAACGGGCCACCTCGCGCCACGCCCTGTTTTTGGCCCTGACGACCACCGTCACCCACACCCTGGGTGTGTTTGCCCTGGGGTTGATTACCCTGGCCGCCGCCCGCTACGTGCTGCCCGAGCAAATTTATCCCTGGCTGGGCCTGGTGTCAGGCGGCATGATTGTCTGCATTGGGGCCAACTTGATTGCCCAGCGGCGGCAGCGCTCTGCCCATCGCAGCGCCCCGGTTCCGGCCCTGGTTCAACCGTCGCCCGACCATGTCCATGCCCATGCCCACCATGCCCACGGTCATCCCCACGGCCATTCTCATCACGACGGGCATGGTCATCCCCACCATCCTTCTCATCACGACGGCCATACTCACGCTGATCACGATGGCCATGCGCACGAGCATCCCCATGACCATTCTCATCACCACGGGCACGGCCATCACGCCCACGGCGGCCATACCCACAGCCACTTGCCGCTAACCGATGGCACCACCACCTGGCGCAGTCTGCTGCTGCTGGGCCTGTCGGCGGGGCTGGTACCCTGCCCAGCGGCGCTAGTGCTGCTGCTAGGGGCGATCGCCTTTGGCAACCCGGTGTCGGGGCTGCTGCTGGTGGTGGCCTTTAGCCTGGGGCTGGCCAGCGTGTTAGCCGGTTTGGGGCTGCTGATGGTATCCGCCAGGCGGGTGTTTCAGCGGGTGCCCATGCCTCGCCTGGGAGCGTTGCAGTGGCTACCGCTGGCCAGCGCTGTGGGCATCACCCTGATTGGTCTGGGTATTTCGACCCGCTCGATTATGCAGCTGATCTGACCCAGGCTCTCACCGGGGGGTGCCCTCCCCCAGTTGCTTTCCGACTAACCCAAGTTGACTACCCTTTGATGACAGGATGCACACTATGCCCCCCCTTTCTCGCTGGATGATGGCTGGCCCCCTGGCGATCGCCTTTATTGCCCCTGCCCTGGCCGATCCGGCTACGTCGCCCCGCCGGACTGAACCCGTGTCGCACTTTTGCTACATGGTCACCACCGATGGCCAGGTTCGTGACCTGTCCTCGCTGTGCGGCGATACCGCAGAGAGCGCCCGGCGACAAGCTGGGGTTCAGAATGTGGTTCAGAGTTCTGAGCCCTGCTACTTTTTAGACGCCAATGGCAGACCCTGTCAGACGTCTAGCCGCACAACCGCCAGGAACTAAACCGCTCAGACTCGTAGGGCTGGGATCCATGGGCTGAACCCATGCCGCTGGCCCGATCGCCTTTAGCATCACCCGTTTTGATTGAGGTCTCACCATGACAACAGCAGGCTCGGTATGGCAGCAGCTCAGGGGCAAAAAACTTGATTTGGAGCAGGCGTTGGCGCTGTTGGTCGATGGCCAGGGACAGGTCAATCTGGCGCTGCTCGATCGCGAAGTGAGTGATCGCTTTTTCAGAGCCTGCCAAGACCACCTGTCTTTGCCGCCGGTGATGCCGCTGCTGCTGTGGCGCAACCGCTACTACCTGGGCAGCCCCACGCCGCTATCGCCTGAGCAGATTGAACACCTCAGCAAGCGCACCTCAACCGAAATTGATGTTATTTCGATCAGCGCCAAAAGCTACCACACCTGGTTTCGGCTACAGCGGCTCGATACCAATAAAATTGACGCCGAGCAGGTGATTAACCCGCTCACGGGCGAGTTGGAGTCAGAAGACATTGGCGAAATGACAGAGCTGTTTCTGTCGAAAGCCGTCGATCAAATTAGCCGCATCAAAACGATTATTTCGGGGGCTTTGCGCAACCGGGCCAGCGACATTCACCTCGAACCCCTGCGCGAAGGGCTGCTGGTGCGCTACCGCATTGACGGCATTTTGCACGACATCACCACGCTGCCCCCCGACATCAGCCGCCGGGTGATTGTGGCCCTCAAGGTGATGTGCAAAATGAACATTGCCGAAAGCCGGGTGCCCCAGGATGCGCGAATTGGCGATCGCTACTCCAAAACCTCCGACCTCGATGTCGATCTGGATATGCGGGTGAGCACGCTGCCCTGCATCAATGGCGAAAAGGCCGTCATTCGCCTGCTACCCCAGGAAAACCCCTTCACCAATATCAAAGAGCTGGGCTTTACCCCCGCTGCCCTCGACATCTACGAAAACTGGCTGCGCCAGCCCCAGGGCATGATTATTTTTACCGGCCCCACCGGCTCAGGTAAAACCAGCACTCTCTATACCAGCCTGCAGCGAGTCGCCACCCAGCAGGTCAACGTGGTGACGGTGGAAGACCCGGTGGAATACATTCTGCCCCGCATTACCCAAACCCAGGTGCATGAGGCGGCGGGCATGACCTTTGCCGCTGGAATGCGGGCCATTTTGCGCCAGGACCCCGACATCATCATGGTGGGGGAAGTGCGCGACAGCGAAACCGCTGAAACCGCCGTGCGAGCTGCGCTCACCGGTCACCTGGTACTGACCACCCTGCACACCAACGACGCGGTCTCGGCCATCCCTCGCCTTAAGGATATTGGCCCGGACCCCAGCCTAATCAGCGATGCCCTGCTGGGGATTGTGGCCCAGCGCCTAGTGCGCAAAGTCTGCCC
>JBARVK010000713.1:0-21938 GCA_049646225.1 Nodosilinea sp. | reverse complement strand
CCCCTGCCCTACATCATTGCCGCCGTCTTCTGGCTGCTGGGAGGCTTCTTCCTGGTCGCCATTCTACTGGGGCCCCAGGGCATTTTGGCTCAGGCCGCGATGGCTGACCAGGCGGTGCAGATGGGCATGCCCCCGGCGCCGCCCTTCGATGTCGCCTACGAGTTCAACAAGGCCTACGTGGGGCTGCTGGGGTCGCTGTCGATGTTTGTGCTGCCCATGCTCTCCATGGGGCTCTACGCCGATGAGCGCAAGCAGGGCACGCTGGAACTGTTGGCGACTTCGCCTTTGACCAACTGGGCGGTGGCCCTGGGCAAGCTGCTGGCGGTGGTGAGCTTTTATATTGCCATGGTGCTGCCGCTGATGGTGTGCCAGGCGATCGCGCTGGGGGCCGCCGAACCTGCTACGGGGTCGGGGGTGTTTTTGCTGTCGCACCTGGGATTGGTGCTGATGGCCGCTAGTGTATTGGCCCTGGGCATGTTTATCTCGTCGCTGACCGAAAGCACGGTGCTGGCAGCGATTATGACCTTCGCGCTGATCTTGCTGCTGTGGCTGGTGGATGCGGTGGCCCAGGGTCTGCCTGGGGTGGTGGGCAGCGCGATCGCCCACCTGTCTTTACTCAAGCATTTCACCGACTTCACCGAGGGCATTTTTGACACGGGGGGCCTGGTGCTGTTCCTCTCATTTATTGGCCTAGGGCTGTACCTGACGGCCCAGTCGATCGAGACCCTCAGATTCCAGCGAGCCTAAAATTCCAATTCATTAAACGTGCAGCAGGTTAGTAGTAGCGGTTATGGCGATGAAAGCATTGGCGGCCTACCAAAAGTATCTGAAATATCTGGCTTTGCCAGGGCTGGCCCTGGTCACAGCGGGTTTGATCGCAGGCATTGTAGCGGGATGGACCCTGCTACCGGCGGGCCTGCTAATTGGGGGCATTGGCCTTTTGCTGCTGGGTTTGGTACTGGGCAACCAGGGGCAGGGGCGGTTCTGGGCCCAGCGATCGACCGAAGCGGGGGCCAATGCGCTGGTATCTACCCTAGCGGTGCTGGCTATTTTGGCGCTGGTCAATTTTTTGGCGGTGCGCTACGCCAGCCGGGTTGACCTGACCGAAAACCAGATCTTTACCCTCGCCCCTCAGTCGCAGGAGGTGGTGCAGTCGCTCGAAAACTCCACCCGAGTCGTCGTCTTTGACCCGCTGCCCAATCCCCAAGACCGTCAGCTGCTGGAAAGCTACCGCCAGTCTGGGCCGCAGTTTACCTTTGACTATGTCAACCCCTACAACGACCCACGCCTGGCCCAGGAGTTTGGCGCTACCCAAACGGGCATGGTATTTGTGGAAAGCGGCGAAACCCGTCGTTTTTTGCAGAATGTTGGCCCCAGCGAGCGACTGTCGGAGCGAACGCTGACCAATGCGTTGGATCAGGTGGTGAGCGATCGCGCCCTGACCGTCTACTTCACCCAGGGCCACCAGGAGTTTGCCATTGACGGCAGCGATACCGGCTTTTTACAGGCGGCCACGGCGCTCGAAGACAAAAGCGCGATCGTGCAGCCGCTCGATCTATCGCAGACGGGCGAAGTACCCGACGACGCCAGCGTAGTCGTAGTCGCTGGCCCCGCCGCCGAGTTTTTTGACGCCGAAGTTGAGGCATTGCAAACCTACCTGGAGGGTGGCGGCAGCGTCATGCTGCTGATCGACCCGCGCACCAGCCCCAATCTGGGCACCCTGCTCGACCCCTGGGGCATCAGCCTCGACAACCGCATCGTGCTCGACACTTCGGGCAGTGGCCAACTGGTCGGCCTGGGTCCCGCAGCCCCTTTGGTGACCGACTACGGCGATCACCCCATTACTCGCGACTTTAGCGGCGGTCGGTCGTTCTTTCCCCTGGTGCGACCCATCAACGTAGAGGAAGTATCGGGGGTAACAGCAACCCCCATTCTGCAGAGCAACCCCCAAAGTCAGGCCGAAACCCTCTCGACAGAAGGCGAACTTCAGTACGACGAAAATGCTCCCGCCTCCGGCCCCTACACCCTGGGGGTGGCCCTCAGCCGTCCGGTTGAGGGGGCGACTGAAGGCGACGAACCACCGCCGGAGTCGCGCCTGGTCGTAATCGGCAACGCCACCTTCGCCACCGACGGGCTATTTGAGCAACAGCTCAATGGCGATGTCTTTCTCAACGCCGTTAGCTGGCTGGGGCAGCAGACCGATGCCACCCTCTCGATTCGGCCCCGCGAAGTCACAAACCGCCGCATTTCTCTGACCGTGCAGCAGCAAATTGGCCTTGGCGTATTTGCCCTGCTGGTGCTGCCCGTCATTGGCCTCGGCCTGGCGGTGCTGATGTGGCTGCGGCGGCGATAACTTGACTAACTCCTGAACTCAGAACCGACTTTTTCAGAAGTTTTTCCCCTCGCGCAACCAGGGTATCTGTTGAATGCTGTAGGGGTGTTTCCTGCTGTTGAGCGTCTACCATTGGTGTGTAGTCATGTCTATATCTACCCTCACCCCGCCCAGCGTGCAGTGTCCCGATTGCGGTGTTCACAGCATTGTGGAGTACAAGCCCACGGTGTACCACTGCCTCAAATGCGACTTTGAAAAAGATCTCAGCGTTCCTTCCGAATCTGACGGCTCTGGCCTGGGTTCAGCAATTATGGGCCTGGCTGGCTTTGGCCTAGTTCTGTTGATCTTGCTGTAGCCCTGACGAATGGCTTGATAGTGCAAATGCACCACAGTATCATAGGGGGGCTGACCCTTGGGCTCCCCTATGGCCATTGTTTCTTCCCACACTCCCGACGATTCGGTCAAACCCAAGGCAGCCAAGGCTAAGGCTAAATCATCAGCACCGCCTGCCGAAGATGCCGCCCTGCAACCGCTGCTGTCGTTAGTTAAGGGTGGCGATGTGCAGCCAGAAGACATCTCGGCTGAATCGTCGGAGGCGGCAACACCCACGGCCCCAGAAGACAGTCTGCGGCCCCAGCGCCTGCAAGACTACATCGGCCAGGCGGCTCTCAAAGAAGTGTTGGGTATTGCAATTCAGGCGGCTCAGTCACGCCAGGAGCCGCTCGACCACCTGCTGCTCTACGGGCCACCGGGGTTGGGTAAAACCACTATGGCCCTCATTTTGGCTGAGGAAATGGGGGTAACCTGCAAAATTACCACCGCCCCCGCCCTAGAACGGCCCCGCGATATCGCTGGGCTACTCGTCAGCCTCAAGCCTGGCGATGTGTTGTTTATCGATGAAATTCATCGTCTGCCTCGGGTCACCGAAGAAATTCTGTACCCGGCCATGGAAGACTCTCGCCTCGACATCACCATTGGCAAGGGGCAGTCGGCCCGCACCCGCAGCATCCCGCTGTGCGCATTTACGCTGGTGGGGGCAACCACGCGGGTAGGGGCGCTAAGTTCACCCCTGCGCGATCGCTTTGGTCTGATTCAGCGGCTGCGGTTCTACGAAATCGACGAACTCACCCCTATTGTGCTGCGCACCGCCGACGTGCTGAAAACCCCCATCGATCCCGCCGGGGCCGAAGAAATTGCCCGCCGCGCCCGGGGCACGCCCCGGATTGCCAATCGCCTGCTGCGACGGGTGCGTGACTACGTTGAGGTGAAGGCGGCGGGGGCGATCACGGCGACCCTGGCCGCCGAGGCCCTGGAGCTGTTCAACGTTGACCCCTGCGGTCTCGACTGGACCGATCGCCGCCTGCTCTCGGTGATGGTTGAAAACTTTGGCGGTGGCCCCGTTGGCCTCGATACCATGGCCGCCTCCACCGGCGAAGACCCCCAAACCATTGAGGAGGTCTACGAACCCTACCTGCTGCAAATTGGCTACTTGCAGCGCACCCCCCGGGGGCGAATGGTAACCCCAGCCGCTCGTCGACACCTGGGCTATGACGAGGCCCTAGCCGACGACGGTAGCCAGATGACGCTGCTGTAGCCAGAGTATTGAGGCGATGGAGGCGTTCCAGCCCTAGCCTAGCGCCTCCACCGCCCTCAATACCCTCAAGCTGTCTGGCCAGTAACAGAAACCATGGCCGCCCTCTCCGCAGGTAAATCAATCACGGCCTGCATCAGATTAGTTTGACTGAGGTTGGCCCCGGTCAAGTTGGTGCCCAGCAGGTTGGTGCCCAGCAGGTTAGCGCCAGCCAGATTGGCATTCGCCAGGCAGGCGCCCCATAGGTCAGCATACATAAGGTTGGCTCCGCCTAAATTGGCTCCGCTGAGGTCTACCCCAGTGAGTCTGGCCCCGCTCAAGTCAACCCCCCCCAGCGATGCCCCTGGGGCCAAATGGTGAAGCGTTTTGGGCACTTGGTACCCGCGCGGAAACTGGGTGCTTTTGGAGTAGAGCGCTCCGTCTAGGCGGGTAGAAGCCAGCTGGCACCCTTGCAGGTTAGCGCCAATCAAGTTGGCCTGACCCAGGTCGGCATAGCGCAAATCGGCCCCACGCAGGTCGGCGAGCATGAGGGTGGCCTGCCGCAGGTCAGCGTAGCGCAGGTCGCTGTCGCCCATCAGGGCACTCAGCAGATTAGCCTTTTGCAGCACGGCCCCAAACAACTGGCTGTTAGCCAGTAGCGCTCCGCTCAGGTCGGCGGCCGTCAAGTCAGTGCCACCCAAATCGCGTTCTCGCAGGTCTTTGGTCGCTAGAGTAACCCCTGGTACCAGGTTCAACATCTGAGCCTGCTCAGGGTCAAACCCAGGGGGAAACTGAGTGCACGCATTGTACAGCGCCCCTTCCAAGCGGGCGGTATCGAGGTTTGCCCCGGTGAGCGCCGCCTCTCGTAGGTCAGCCCAGCGCAGATCGGCCTTCGCTAAGTTGGCATTGCTAAACTGGACCTGCCTCAGGTTAGCGCGGCGAAAATTGGCCTGATTAAGGTTGGCCCGACTGAAATCAGCGCCCCAAAAATCGACTTTGGCTAGGCTCCAGTGGTTGAGGTCGGCCCCGGCCAGGTTGATGCCGGTAAAATCTCGCTCCCCCTCCACAAAGGACGTCCATAGATGCTCTAGTGTTTTGAGATTCATGCTGTTGTACTGCTCAACGTTACCTACGGGGATACAGATATTGTTAGCGATCGGCTGTTGTCTGCCTATGGGCTATCACCCCTAGCAGGCAGCCACCCGATCAAGCCACGGCATAGCCCACTGGGGTGATTCCGACTCATGAATCCACACTACGTAGCTACGATCATCTAGGGTGGCGATCGCCTGTTTCCCCTGCTGTTGAAGCTTTAGCACTACCTCTTGAGCTTTGTCTGCACTGGGACGGCTGCGGTAGTATCGGTAATATTCTCCCGCTACAGCGAGTGCCAGGCAGTACTGCTGATTAGCCCTCTGAATGCGATAAACAGAACGGCGATCTAGAGGCAAAAGCATTCTGCGAACAGGCAAATTATTCATGACAGGAAACACACTGAGGTGAGCAAGCACCCCTTCAGGAAATCTCCTTCAGAATACGCAAGAAACCAGCAAGAATCTGCGAATTCCCCACGAGTCCCTGTGATACTTTGATGAAACCTTGCGATCGCCTGCGTGTTTATACGGAGATATCGGCCCTTTTTCACTGGGCGAGATTGCCTTTACTAAACACGAGCTAACCACTGCCGCACCTCGATACTGGCAGTTCTCATTCCCAACGGTAGTGGTAGACCACTAGCCTCTGGCATTAGCGCTAGGCCAGAGGCTAGCTTAGAAGCTTTACTTTGGCTACCCTCTTGCTTAAGTTGAGAGGGTAGCCAGGTTCTGACTACTGAAAGTTGACAATGCGGGCAAAGCTATCGGGATCCAGGCTGGCCCCTCCCACTAAGGCCCCATCGATCTCAGGCTGGGCCATCAGCTCATCGACATTGCTAGGCTTGACCGAACCGCCGTATTGAATAGTGACATCAGGATTTTTGAGCAGCTTGCGAATGCCGCCAATTACCTGGTTGGCATCGGCAGCCTCACAGGTGTCACCCGTTCCGATCGCCCAAATTGGCTCGTAGGCCACAATCAAATTGTTTTGGTCCACATCCACCAAGCCTTTTTGAATCTGGGTAGCAATGACCGCCTCGGTTTCGCCTGCATCGCGCTGACTTTTGGTTTCGCCCACGCACAAGATCGGGGTGAGGCCGCACGTTTGAGCGGCCTGAAGGCGTAGGTTCACGGTTTCGTCGGTGTCGGCAAAGTACTGGCGGCGCTCGCTGTGGCCCACAATCACGTAGCGCACCCCCAGCTCTCGCAGCATGTCCCCGGAGATCTCACCGGTAAAGGCCCCTTCGGGCATCCAGTGAATATTTTGGGCACCGACTTTGATTCTGGCTCCATGCAGGCTCTTCGACAGGGCGCCAAGGGCCGTAAATGGCGCACACAGCACGATCTCGCGCCCGTCGGGGGTATCGGTCAGTTGCCCTAGGAAGTGACGCAAAAAATCCAGGGTTTCGCCCTGGGTCTTATACATTTTCCAATTGCCAGCAATAACAATTTTTCGCACGATATTTCGAGGTTAGAGGCTAGGTATACAGACTTGCATCGTACTAAGAAAAGAACCCCGGAATCAAATGTTGCGGCGTGCAACGTTTGATTCCGGGGTGAAGGAGATAGGGGAGATGAGGGGAATGGGGAAGATGTGAAATCACCTTATCCTCCTCATCCTCTCAACTATCCACCGCTCTAGCGCAGTGCTGCCGCCTCGCGGGCCGCTGCCGCTTCATCGGGGTGAATATTCAAACGCGTCAGGTTAATCCGACCCCGTCCGTCAATTTCACGCACCTTGACAATCACTTCGTCGCCGACATTGACCTCGTCTTCAACCTTGGCCACCCGGTAGTCAGCCAGCTGCGAAATGTGAATCATGCCGTCTTGGCCGGGCATAAACTCCACAAAGGCACCAATGGGAATCACCCGCACTACCTTACCCGCAAACACGTCTCCGGCGGAGGGCTTGAAGACAATCGCCTCGATCAGGGCCTTGGCCTGAAGTGCCTTTTCACCCTCAATGGCAGACACGGTAACGGTGCCGTCGTCGTTGATGTCGACTTTAGCCCCCGTTTGCTCCGTGATCCCTTTGATCTTCTTGCCGCCGGGACCAATTACCATGCCGATCATCTCGGGGTCGATCTTAAAGCTGATCAGGCGGGGGGCATAGGGCGATAGCTCGGTTCTGGGCGTATCGATGGTGGCCAGCATTTTCTCCAAAATATGCAGCCGAGCGGGCTTGGCCTGTTTAATGGCGTCGCCAATCACCGTCATGGGCAGGCCGGTGATTTTCATGTCCATTTGCAGTGCGGTGATGCCGGTATCGGTACCGGCAACCTTGAAGTCCATATCGCCCAGGAAATCTTCGATGCCCTGAATATCGGTGAGAATGCGAACTTCGTCGCCTTCTTTAATCAGCCCCATCGCAGCACCGCTGACCGGCTTGGTAATCGGTACTCCGGCATCCATTAGCGACAGAGTAGATCCACATACCGATCCCATGGAGGTAGAGCCGTTGGAGGACAGCACCTCCGACACCACGCGAATGACGTAGGGAAACTCTTCCGCTGGCGGCAGCACCGGCACCAGCGCCCGCTCGGCTAAGGCACCGTGACCAATTTCTCGGCGACCGGGCGATCGCATGGGCCGAGTTTCACCCACCGAGTAGGGGGGGAAGTTGTAGTGGTGCAGGTAGCGCTTTTCTTCGTCGGGGTGGAGGTCATCCATCATCTGGGCATCGCCAGGGGTGCCCAGGGTGGTGACCGACATCACCTGGGTCAACCCGCGACGAAACAGCCCAGTACCGTGCACTCGCTTGGGCAACAGCCCCACCTGACACGAAATAGGCCGCACCTCGTCGAGCTTGCGGCCATCAACCCGCACCTTCTCGTCGATAATCTGCTGCCGCATCAGCTTTTTAGTGACCGACTTGTAGGTGTTGCCCAGGGCTTTGCCGTTCTCAGCCACCGCTACCTTGACCGGATTATCGTCTTCCAACCCTTCAATGGCGGCGGCTAGTTCACCTTTAATGGCGTCTAGCTTCTCGTCGCGCTCGGGCTTGGTGAGGCTAAACTGCTTGAGCACCTCTTTAATAGCGTCGGCGGTTTTTTCTTCAATGAAGGTGGCTAAGGTCGGGTCGGTGTCGGGCTCTGGCTCGGTGGCAATGTCAATACCTAGCTCTTTGATTAGCTCCAGCTGGGCTTTAATCAGGTCTTGCACCACTTCATAGCCAAAGTCAATCGCTTCAATGACGTCGGCTTCGGGCAGCTGGTTAGCCCCGGCCTCGACCATGATGACCCCTTCTGGAGAACCCGCGACGATCAGATCTAGATCGCCGGTTTCGACTTCTTTGTAAGTGGGGTTGATGATGAAATCGTCGCCCACCAAACCCACGCGCACCGCCGCCATGGGGCCATAGAAGGGAATTTTAGCCAGCAGCACCGCGATCGAAGCGCCGGTTGCGGCTAAAACGTCGGGGGGCACCTGCTCGTCCATAGCCAGGGTGGTGGCGACAATTTGAATGTCATCGCGAATCCACTGGGGGAAGAGGGGCCGCATGGGACGGTCAATGAGGCGAGAAATCAGGGTAGCACGCTCTGGTGGGCGGCCCTCCCGACGCAAAAATCCGCCGGGAATACGTCCGGCGGCGTAGAGACGCTCTTCGTAATCTACTAGCAGAGGCAAAAAGTCGATGCCCTGACGGCCTGAGGAGCGGGTTGCCGTTACCAAAACGGCTGTTTCCCCGGACTGCACCAGCACGGCACCCCCAGCCTGAGGAGCCAACAGACCGCCCTTTAGGTGAATATCACGACCACCAAAGGATATTGTTTTTTCAAATTCTTGCATGTACGACTACGTCCTTTCTCTTTGACCATTCTTTTGGTTTCTTTACGCCTGATCCTAGCACCGATGGCGGCAATGGCTGGTGGCTCTGGCCACCGGAGGCACAATTAGGCAAAAGACTTAAGATTTTGGGATGGGAACTTTCTATTGCTAAGTTAGTTTGAATGCAATTTCTGAATGCACACGATTCGCCCTAGGAGGCTACGAGTATCGCTGTATTGGTGACTGGAGTGGCAGGGTTCATTGGCTCCTTTGTGGCGCGGCGGCTGCTAGACAGCGGCCAAGAGGTCTATGGCATTGATAATCTCAACGACTATTACGACGTTGGCCTCAAACGCGATCGACTGACTCAGCTTACCGACGACGAGAGCTTTACCTTCGAACATCTCGACCTGTTCGATCGCGAAGGCATGCTGGCGCTGTTTCACAACCACCGCTTTCAGTACGTTGTGCACCTGGCGGCCCAGGCGGGGGTACGCTACTCCCTGGAGAACCCGTTTGCCTATGCTGACAGCAATCTCTCGGGGTTTTTAAACGTTTTAGAAGGGTGTCGCCTAATGGCAGTTGAGCACCTGGTCTTTGCGTCCTCAAGCTCGGTGTATGGGGCCAATCGCAAGGTGCCATTTGCAGTGGATGATCGCGTCGATTACCCGGTGTCGCTCTATGCGGCCACCAAAAAAGCCAATGAGCTAATGGCCCACGCTTACAGCAATCTGTACCAAATTCCGACCACAGGGCTGCGGTTTTTCACGGTCTATGGCCCCTGGGGGCGGCCCGATATGGCCTACTTTAAATTTGTCGAGTCAATTTTGGGCGATCGCCCCATTCAGGTGTTTAACCAGGGCAACATGAAGCGCGATTTTACCTACATCGATGATGTTGTCGAAGGCGTCGTGCGGGTAATGACCCATATTCCCCAAGCTGGGGAGCAAACCAACCACGACAGCCAGGCCCCCTACAAGATTTACAACATTGGCAACCACCAGCCGGTGGAACTGCTGCGCTTCATTCAGGTAATCGAGTCTGCCCTAGGCAAATCGGCGCAGACAATCCTGTGCCCTATGCAGCCCGGAGATGTGCCCGCTACCTATGCCGACGTGAGTAACCTGATGGCTGATGTGGGCTTTGCACCCAGCACTCCGCTTGAGGTTGGGATCGAACGGTTTGTCGCGTGGTACAGAGACTACTACGACATTTAGACGCTAATAAGCCAGCGTTTCCAAGGTTTCACGCAGATAGCGGCGTACTAGCTGGTCTAGCGGAGCGGCTTCAGCCTCAACCCTGGGCAGCTCACCTTTCCAACTCTTGAAGCCAGAGCTAGCGGCGATCGCGCACTTAAGGCTGTACCAAATTTTGGCGTGGTCAGAAAGCTGAGTGGAGTTTGCGGAACGAATTACGGCCATAGCTGCCTCTAAAAAAATCTGGATAAACGTTAAACCTTGAGGTTTTATCAACGTTTGGGGCGTTGCCATCAACCGGCGAGCCAGCAAAACCCCGATTGATCGAACAACCACTCTTACAAGATAGCGCAACCGTTTCACCGCTATTGTGACAAAGACCACAGTCTCAAGGGTTGAGAAATGTCTATGGATGCCGCGATGTTCTCCGACTAAGTTCAGGAATAAGCGTTGGCGTGACGGGCCATAGCTCTGATTGGCTCCCCAGTTCGGGAGAGGGCGACACTTCCTCTAAATCGTCAACCTCAGGATGGCCTAAGGCTGAGCCATTACGACCGGAATACTCCGTCGCCATGGGATCGTCTGTTTTAGCGTCATCTGTGCCCTCCCCAGCATCTTCACCCAAACGTTCTATCACAACTGCTTGGGGATCTAGGCTTAAACGCTCTGGGTCTTGATAGTCGAGGCTCTGGTGCGCTGAGCGTACATCTTCCTGGTCAGCCTCACGGCTCGGCTCGGCTTGAGGAATTGTATCTTGGGGAGCTAGGCTGGGCAACAGTTTACTAACGGACAGACCCAGCCAGCTAAAATTGGCAGCTACAGCCTCGGTGGGGTAGGGCAAAACCGCCGCCATGTGACGGTCTGGAGTAGTTAGCACCTGGAGCGCGGCCACGGGCACCTGTAAAAACAAATTAGCCAAGCAGAAGCTTACCAGGGCGATCGCAAGGCCGCTCAACCGCCCCCAGTCACTAAAGGGGGTGATGTCATGGGCCAAGAATGCCAGAGGATAGAGCTTTACCAATAGCCACACCAGAGGCACAGGCACCAGCAGCGCTCCCAACCGCACCCGCCACTGACGAAACTGGTTAAGCAGGCGACGCTGGTCGTCACTGAGGGCCGTGGGGCGCAGGGCTATCCCCGGCAGACTAAAGATGTAGAAGGGACGGCGCAGCTGCATAACCAGTACCGGCAGCACCCCCAGTAAGACCATGACACCCAGTTCCAGACCCGGCAGGGTGGGGGTTCCCACAGCCAATCCCATCAGGCACAGGTCGATCCACAGGGGGACAGTAGCTAAGCCAGCCAGGTGTACCCACAGGTATGGATCGCAGCGCCAGGGTGCCATTATCTGCTCCGTTTTCGTGTACATGCCGTTCGAAGGCGTCGCTGTATAGCGACGCCCCAGCGAGTACCTAGGCCATTGCCAAGGTGCGCCGCTTCGTGACCAGACGGTAGGCGTCAATAATGTCGCCCTCCTTCCAATCGCTGAAGTTGTCTATGCCGATGCCGCACTCGAACCCAGCTGCCACGTCTTTGGCATCTTCCTTCATGCGCTTGAGGGAGTCGAGTTTGCCCGTGTAGACCACCTCGCCACCGCGCACAACCCGCAGGTTGCAGTTGCGGGTGACCTTGCCTGAGAGCACGTAGCAGCCGGCCACCGCTCCCTTGCGTACGGGGAATACGGCCCGGACCTCTACCTGCCCCAGAGGCTCTTCGACCATTTCAGGTTCGAGTAGACCTTCCATGGCCCCCTGGATGTCGTCGAGCAGGTTGTAAATCACTTCGTAGTCGCGCACATCGACGCCCTGGCGATCGGCAGACTGCCGTGCCCCAGGGGCCAGCGTGGTGTTGAAGCCGATGATGACAGCACCACTGGCGGCAGCCAAATCGACGTCCGTTTCGCTGATTTCGCCGGGGGCAGCCAGCAACACCCGAATCTGCACTTCGTTTTGGGGCAGCTGCTGGAGCGCCGCCAAAATAGCTTCGATAGAACCCTGTACGTCGGCCTTGAGCAACAGGTTGAGATCCTTTAGATCGCCCTCCTGCACCTGAGCCGAAATCGTGTTGAGGGTAACCCGACGAGAGGCCATTGACTGCTGAAGGCGCGACTGGCGCTGCTCAAGCATGCGCTTGTCGGCCACCGCCCGAGCGGTTTTTTCGTCAGCGTAGACCTCAAACTCATCGCCAGCGGCAGGTACGTCGTTCAGGCCCAGCACCTCCACAGCAAAGGAGGGGCCTGCCACCTGAACCCGCTGTAGGCGATCGTCAAGCATGGCCTTGACCTTACCCAGAATAGGACCAGCGACTAGGGAGTCGCCCACCCGCAGGGTGCCATTTTGAATCAGCAGCGTAGCCACCGGACCGCGAGCCTTGTCGAGGTTGGCCTCAATGACGGTACCGCGAGCGGAACGATCGGGGTTGGCCTGAAGATCCTCGACCTCGGCCACTAGCACAATCATTTCCAGCAGGCTGTCGAGGTTGTCACCAGCCAGCGCGCTGACTGGCACCATGATGGTGTCACCACCCCACTCTTCGGGCACCAATCCGTGCTCCATTAGCTCTTGCTTGACCCGATCGGGGTTAGCGGTCTCTTTGTCGACCTTATTAATAGCCACAATCAGCGGCACCTCAGCCGCCTTGGCGTGGCTAATCGCCTCAATGGTTTGAGGTCGGACACCATCGTCTGCGGCCACCACCAGAATGGCGATGTCGGTCACCCGCGTACCCCGAGCCCGCATAGCCGTAAAGGCCTCGTGCCCCGGAGTGTCGAGAAAGACAATTTGGTGAGAGGTGCCAGCGTGGTCGATATCGACGTGATAGGCACCAATATGCTGGGTAATCCCACCGGCCTCGCCCTGAGCCACTTTGGTTTTGCGGATAGAGTCGAGCAGGGTGGTTTTACCGTGGTCAACGTGACCCATGATGGTAACCACGGGGGGGCGCCGCTGCAGGCTTTCGAGGTCAGTCTCATCGATCATTTCGGTGACCTTCTTGGCCTCCGATTCAACCTGACTGGTTTCGACCATAACCTCAAACTCTTCGGCCACCATTTTGGCGGTTTCGATATCGAGGGTTTGGTTAATATTGGCGGCAATACCCTTAAAGAACAGCGATCTGATGAGCTCGGTCTCGGGCACCAAAATTTGCTCAGACAGCTCGTGTACCGTCAGCCCTTCGGAGAGGACGATAAACTCAGGACGCTCTTGGGTAGGCTGAGACTCACCCCGACGACCGCGGCGTGAACGCCCACCACCGCTGCTATCACGATGCTGAGGCTTATGACTCTTCACCGTCGGCGACGACGGCTTGGCCCCACCCGCACTCTTGGGCTTGGGCGGACGGGCCAGCGAAACGCTCAGATTTTGAGCGTCGGTGACTTGGTCATCGTCACCCTCTAGCTCATCAACCAGCACGTCGAGGTCTTCTTCATCCTCACCCAGCACGCCCTGACCACGGCGCTTGGTCTTACCAGCCTTGCTGGCTTTTTCCCGCATCTTCTGGTCGTCATCCTCGTCTTCGCGCTCTTCGCGCTTGTGGCGAGGGGGCGAGGGGCGGCGAGGCTGAGATTCGTCGAGACCACCTACCCCAATTACAGAGATGGAGTCGTTGCCACTGGCAGGTTCAGTGCGGGCCGTTTCGGCTCTGGCCGTTTCGGCATCGGCGTTGGGCCGTCGCAGCTTGGGCTTGGGCTTTAGCCGAGGAACGTCTTCGTCGGCATCAATTTCGCGAATCGGAATGGTGGGACGCGCTGCTCCCTCAGTGGGGCGATCGGGAGGGCTACTGCTGCGATCGCGGCGAATGACAGGCCGAGGAGGACGAACGGGTTCAGGGGCACCTGCCGAGCGCTCTTCGTCTTCGGGCCGCGATCGCGACACCGGGCTAACTAGCTCTGGCTTAGGCTTGACGGGCGGGGCGGTCGGGCGTTCAGCCATTTCGCTGCTCGCCTCGGCTGGAGCAGGCCGACTGGGCGCAGCCAGCGGCTTGGGCTGCTCGTCAGCCTGGCTACTACGGGCAGCAACCCCAGGTCGACTGGGTGGCTTGGAGAGGCTATCAGGGCTGGGGCGCGACGGCTTGTCCTGGGGAGCGGGGGCCGGGGGGGTCGGAGCCACCGGGGCAGCGGCCTCAGCATCGGATTTGGGGGTAACCCGATGCCGACGAATTTCTAAAATTTGCTGTTTGCGCTCAGGCCGCGCACCATTTTTGACCGGTGCAGCCGGACGCGGGCGATCGGGCCGATTGGGCCCACCGCTCGTGCGAGCCTGGCGGGCCGCCGAACGGATTTGCTCGGCGTCTGACTCAGCGATAGTGCTGCTGTGACTCTTCACGGCAATATCGAGGCGACTTGCGATCGCCAAGATGTCTTTGTTATCCAAACTCAATTCCTTCGACAACTCGTAAATTCTCACTTTGCCGTTCATCCACAACTCCCTACGCTAGTCAAGCTTGTTACATAATCCAACCTGCTTCGTCCAACAAAACGACATCAAACCATTCTGACGGATACGTTAGCCCTAGCATGGCATTGTAAACCAAGGCTAGGTGGACATGGGACCCTAAGCAAGTTTACTGACGCCGAGAGGGGTCAGTCAGATACCCATACTATGAGTGTAATCAGTTGCTTCCCCAATGAACAGAATCTCAGAGGGATCACCCTACGGAACGATTCATTTGCAAAAATTTTTGGTTAGGGTCCTCACCCCATCATAGGTTTTCCTGTCAGCGATTGGGTTAAGAGGTGGAGCTAGCCTGGCTGTCGGCTGCCACCGGGGGGCTGATCGTCAACTCCGGCGGGGTTTTCCGCCGCTGCAGCTAAGCGCTGCCAGAGGTTTTGGTAAATGACCTCAGGTACGTTAGCTTTGAGGGCCCGCCCCAGCCGTCCTTTTTTTTGAGCCTGGCGCAAACAGTCAGCATTGGGGCACAGGTAGGCTGAACGCCCCATACCAAATTCCATCTGCACCTTGCGGTCTGGATAAACCCGCACTAGACGCCAAAAGTCGGCCCTAGGGCCGACTCGCCGACAGCTAACGCAGCGTCTGTAGTTGGGTGGCATAGTAGCCCTTCTCGCGATCGCTACTCTTCCTCGGCGTCCGCTTCTGAGGATGCGGCTGGGGTATCTTCGTCTTCCTCCTCTGCTTCAGCGGCGTCAGGTTGATCCACATCGTCAGTCAGGTCGGCAGTGGCCTCGGCAGGCTCTGATTCTGAGGCATCAGCTTCTGGTTCGGAGAGAACTGCTGCCTCTGGTTCGACATCCTCATCGGGAGTCTCCTCGACATCTAAACCGGCGGCGCGAGCCTCTGCGGCGGCCCGTTCGGCGGCGGCGGCGGCTCTCCAGGCGGCGGCTTCGGCTTCCTCGGCAGCCAGTTCAGCGGCTTCGGCTGCCGCCGCTTCTTTAGCGGCCATTAAATCGGCAATCTTGCGGTCTTCGTCCTCGTAGTCGTACTTGCCAGAATCTTTGATGTCAATTTTCCAGCCGGTTAGGCGGGCCGCCAGGCGTACGTTTTGCCCCTCTTTGCCGATCGCCAGACTGAGCTGGTCTTCGGGCACCAGCACATGGGCCTGCCGATCGTCGGGGTTAATCAGGCGCACCTCGTCGACGCGGGCAGGGCTGAGGGCATTCGAAATATAGGTCGCCGGATCAGGAGACCAGCGAATGACGTCAATTTTTTCACCCCGCAGCTCGTTGACTACCACCTGAATGCGCGATCCCCGCGCTCCAATGCAGGCCCCGACCGGGTCTACGTCGCGCTCCAGGGTATCGACAGCGATTTTGGTGCGGGGGCCAACGGAGCGAGACGGTGGGTTGGCCTCGCGAGCCACGGCCACGATGCGCACAATCTCGTCTTCAATTTCGGGCACTTCGTTGGTAAATAGCTCCACCACCAGGGCCGCATCGGCCCGTGACACCAGCAGCTGCGGACCTCGGTGGGAGCCCTCAGAAACCTTCTTGAGCGCGACCCGGAAGGTAGCATTGGCCCGGTAATTGTCGTTGGGTAGTTGGTCGCGCTTGAGTAGCTCGGCCTCAACCTCGGGCTGACCGACGCCGCTGACGACCGCCATAATCACCGACTGGCGCTCAAACCGCAGCACGCGCGCGGAGAGAATGCTGCCTTCGAGGTCTTGAAACTCCTCCTGAACGAGCTTGCGCTGCTGGTCGCGTAGCTTTTGGGCCAGCACCTGCTTGGTCTGAATCGCGGCCATCCGGCCAAAGTCACGCTGGTCAGGGGTGACATCAAGCACCACAGTGTCGCCCGCTTGGGCCTCAGGGGCTACTTCGCGCACCTCAGAAAGAGCAATTTCGTGATCCTGGCTGGTGACTTCATCGACGATGGTTTTGGTGGCGAGCACTCGAAAACCCTGGTCGTCGTAGTCGTCGACGTCTAACTCAATGTCGAAATTGTCAAAGTATTCTTCGTCGAAGTGAGTGTCGATTTCGCGGGTACGGCGGTAGCGCTCGTATCCTTTCAGCAGGGCCTCTCGGATGGCATTCTCTACCGCGTGCTTGGGCAGATTGCGCTCGTGGCTAATGACATCGATCATCTCCTGCAAATTGGGCAGACTTACTAGCGACATAACCTACTCACCTCCGAGCAATACATCTAGGCAATTAAACTAGGACAATCTCAACCCCAAAAAGGGGTGAGCGGTGCGGATGGATCCTTTAGTCGGGGCTTTGGTCACTTAACTCAACCCGGATCACCAGGGGGCGGGGCAGAGTAATGGACTTTCCTTTTTGGCTCAGCACGACGGCGTCATCGTCGCGGCGCACCAGCTGGCCGACCCATAGCTGCTTACCCTTGTGCGCCTCAGTCAGGGCGACTTCGACCATAAACCCCTTAAACACCACGAAGTCGCGATCGGTCTCGAGGGCGGCGGACACCCCCGGGCTTGATACCTCCAGCACGTAGGCATCGGGAATGATATCGGTGGTGTCTAGCACAGCCTCAAGGGCCTGGCTCATCTTTTCGCAGTCATCGAGGCCGGTGTCTTCGTTTTCTAGACTGCGCACATCGATGCGAAGCACCGGAGGAGACTGGTTGGTGTGGAACACGGCTTCAACCACTTCTAGCCCTAGCTCTTCGGCAACGGGGGCCGCCAGCTCGAGCACGTGGGGAATCAGGGGATGTACCATTTAACACAGGAAAAGATGCCAATAAAAAAGTGGGCCTCGACCCACCTCCCAAAACATTTCTGCTAAAGGAACCCAAACCCGGAGGGCTTGAGCTTTCTTATTTTAGCGGATTGTGGCGGCGATGAGGCAAATCAGCCGATGATTTGCTGGCTGGGCGTGGCCTTAGGGCGCGCACTGCTCTCCGTTACTGGTAAACACGAGCGGGTAGTCAGGGCTAAGTGGGTAACCCTCTGGCCCGGCGTGGAAGCCGTAGCCGCGCCGAATTTGGTAGGTCTGAAGCACATGGCCAAAGCGACGGACTTCGACGGTTTTGGGCGGATCGACGCGATCAAACATGGCCAGATGACTGGGGCAAATGGGGTGCCAGGTTTCGCCCAGCAGTACGCCATCGCGACCGTCTAATCCAGCCGCGTCGTACCAAAAGTCGAACTGGTCTAAACGGCCCGAGAGGGCTAGTACGCTGGGATGGTCTAGGGTGTAGGCCAGGGCCGCGGCTGAGCGGTAGTCAGTGGTGAGGAGGAGGGGATTTTCTAAGGTTTCGGCCTGGGTGGCGATCGCCTGAGACACCTGAGGCCAGCCGAAGAGAGCTGCTCCGTCGGGGTCAACGGCACCAAAAAATACGCTGAAGGGCACCACGGTGTAGTAAGCCACTAGAGCTGCCGCTGCAACGAGTCCTAAGCCCTGAGCGATCGCCAGCTGCCCCGCCCGCACAATTTTTTCTCCGTCAGGACGATAAAACCGATCGCTCAGCAGGGGCAGCAGCAGCGGGTAGGCCAAAATATTCCAGTAAAATAAGGCGACCGAGACGGTTGACAGGGCTGTAAAAGCAGCGGTAGAAAGACCAAAGATCCACAGCGCCAGGGCCGGGTAGCAGGAGGGACGAGTAATCGCGGTTTGCCCCCGCTGGCCCACCAGCCGGCCAATGCTCCACGATTGAATAGGGCCAAGAATGAGGCCGCACAGGGCTAGAAACACCACGGGCTGGAGCAGATTGAGACTGAAACCACCGCCCGTGGTGCGATCGCGGTAAAAGCGAAACGAAAAAAAGTCGTGCTGAATATTCCAGATCAAAATTGGCGAGAGCACCAGCACGATTAGACCTAGGGCCAGGTAAAGGCGGCGATCGCGCAACACCTGCCACCGTTGATTAGACGTCAGGATGAGCGCTAAAAAGCCCAGTCCCACAAAGAGCGCGTTGTACTTACACAGTCCGGCCAGGCCCAGAAACAGCGCCGCACCGTAGAGATCCCGACCGCTGCCACCGCTGGGGTTCTCGACCGCCCCATCCACATAGCGCACAAACAAAAAGCTGCTGAGCACCGCAAAGGTAACTAGCCAGTGATCGTTCCAGGCCAGGCCCAGGTACCAAAAAAACAACGGTGACGAAGCGCTTAGCAGAACGACCAGCCAGAAGCGATCGCGGCCCTGATCGCCGTAGAGATACCGGCAAATCTGGTAAAACACGATCCCCAACAGGCCACTGCTGATCAGGTTGGGCAACCGCAGCACGAGGGTGGATCGTCCGAAAACAGAAAACAGCCCCTGCACCCAGGCGTGAAAGGGCGGATGGTCGTAGTAGGAGAAGCTCGGACGCTGACCCCAGAGCCAGTAGTAGGCTTCGTCGGGGTTGGGAAAAGCAGCCAGCCAAAAGCCGATGCGCAGGGCCAAAAACCCCAGCAAAAACCAGCGTCCCCAGTGCCAGACCGAAGACTGAAACAGAACCCACCGCTTATTCATCGGGTGATTCTAAGGCGCTGGTGTCAATATCGTCTAGCTCTAGAATGCCGCCCAGGTCGAGTGAACTGGGGTCTTCCATTGGCTCTGCTGCCTTGGCATCAAAGGGCAGCACCACTGTGGGCAGCCCCGCCCCCTGCAACCCCTGAAGAATGTATCCCGGCGTCTCGGGAAACACCACAAACAGCGGGTGACTTTTGTCGGTACCGTCGCTGAGCAGGTGCTGATATTTTTGCGGTAGCAGCCACTCGTAGCCGCGATCGATCAAAATTTGCGTATGCCGCCAGCGCATCAGCAAATCCGAGAAATTTTCCTGAGGACGGTGGATATAGACAAAAATTTCGATCCCCGTTTTAATCTTCCACTCGGGATCGCACATCAGCAGGGCGACATCGCAGGGCAGGGTGACGACCGCGCCGGGGGGCATCCCCGCACCGTGGGGGTTCAGGTGCACCGCCTCGCGCACCCGCACGTTGGGCAGAGGCAGCGTGATCAGGCTTTCGTCTGGACGCCGCATGCTGGGTACCGCCTCCAGGTAGGGGCGATGGCGCTTGAGCAGTTCTAGCGCCCCCTCGTGATCGGTGCAGACCGAGAGCAGCGTTTCATACTGTTTGGGTTTAATCGCCATGTCTACCGAGAGTACAGGTCAACGTCAGTATTCCCTGCATTGTAACGGGAGCTGAGAACCACAGTCTTGCCCCTGAATTTGGGTGTAGGCTAGGCCTGAAGAGAATTGCCTATAGCAATGGTCAAACCCAGCGACCAGCCTATCTATCAGCTCAAAATTACCTTAAAGGGTGCGCGTCCGCCGATATGGCGACGGGTGCAGGTACCCAGCGATATTACCCTGGCGAAGCTCCACAAAATCATTCAGCTCGCGATGGGCTGGTACAACTGCCACCTGCATGAGTTTGAGGTGCAGGGTCAAACCTACGGCCAGCCAATGCCGGAATACGACTTTGACGTACTCAACGAGCAGCGCATGCGCCTCAACCAGTTTGTGACTGGAGAAAAGTTTAAGTTTGCCTATCTATACGACATGGGCGATGGCTGGGATCACGACGTTTTGGTGGAGAAAATTCTTGCCCCCGACCCAGACACGCGCTATCCGGTCTGCATCAAAGGCAAACGGGCCTGCCCTCCCGAAGACTGCGGTGGCGTGTGGGGCTACGCCGAGCTGCTAGAGGTACTGCGCGATCCCAACCATTCGGAGCATGACGAAATGCTGGAGTGGGTTGGCGGTCACTTTGACTCAGAGGCGTTTGATCTCGAAGAAGCCAACCGACAGCTTAAGCGAATCCGCTAATAACGCAGTCTTGGCCAAGCTGGCTGAGGTCTAGCATGGTTATTTGGCATCTAGCGGGCCTCGCGTAACGCCGAGCTTGCTCTGCACTTGCAGACTGCGCCAGAGCGTTTGACCACTGATGTCTCCAGCCAATAACTGCCGATACTGGGCGATCGCCCCTTCCACCTGCTCCGAGCTTTCGTCTAAAAACTCCAGGCGAAAGTGCCGCGCCCCCGCCTGCATCAGCCGCTGGGCGTACTCGGCCCCGGTTTGGGCCACGCCGTTAAAGACCGTGTTGCGACAGCCCGCGTCGGCGACTAAAACATGCTCGGTGCCGACGCGATCGCGCAGCTTGACCACCTGGGTTTCGCAAGGGCGACCGCAGTCACGAAAGTCTTTGCCGTCTGACAGAAAAGCGCAGAACACGCAGTGCTCCATGTGAAACATGGGCATGTGCTGGTGTAGCGTGATTTCAAACCACTCGGGCGGGGCCGATCGCAGCAGATCGACCAGCTGCTCAGCATTCAGGTCATAGGAAGCGGTGACCCGCTCTAGCCCGCAGCGCCCCAGCAAATAATCTGCGGTCAGGGCATTGGCCACATTGAGCGAAAAGTCTCCCACGCAGCGGTGACCTTCAAAGTAGGCCAGGTGGTCGTAGTTGCGCACCAGGTAGCCATCGGCCTGCGATCGCTTCACCTGATCGAGAATGTAGTTCTCCAGCGGCTTGGTAATGCGGGGCGGGGCTACCCAAATGGTCTGTGCATTGCTGACTTGGTTGGATCGAAACCACTGCACCGCGTCGCGGTAGGTGGCGGGGTTCTCGAACTCGCAGTAAAGGGTCTCAATGCCTGCTGCGGTGGCGGCGGCGAGCTGAGGACGGGTGCGGATGAGGGTGGATGAAGAGGTGGATGGGTAGGCAGGTGGATGGGTGGATGGGTGGGGCGGCCTGGATGGGGAGACGTCATAGACCCCAGAGCTAGGCAAGAGGTCGGCCAGGGAGGCCTTGGCGTTGAGGTGCCAGGGGCGGGGGCGCGATCGCTCCTCCTCCAGCCGCTCTACCAGTTCCCGCCGCAGTCGGTTCAGCTCACTGACGGGGATCATGACGCTCCCTGCCAGGTGGTTGTTCAGGGAGCCGAGGTGAAAGGGGGTGTTGCCGAGGCGGCCCAGCTGCTGCTGGAGGCGATCGCCGGTCAGTGGCTTGGAGTGGGCTTCAACGAGCGGCATGGTAGAGGTGGCCTGGGCAATATGGCCCTGATCATCGCGGGCGATCGCCGTCATGGGCTGACCTACAGACCCATGCACTTCAACGGTGATAGGCCGCGTAAACCGAGGCTGATCGCCGTTGTAGGTCTGTTGAATCTCTTTGTCTAGGGCCGGGTCGCTGGTTTTCCAAATTTTGTCGCCGGGGTGAATGCGGCGCAGGTTGAGAGCATCGCGGCCAAACATGAGCCGAGTTTCTTGGCCCATCGCGTCTACTTGGTAAATGCGGCCACCCTGCTCTTTCCCAGCAGGGTGGCCATCATCGAAGACTACGCCGTCGCCCGCTTTGATTGGGGCCTGGGCTTTGAGGAAAACGGTATCTTCCGTAACGCGAGTTACGTCGCCCAGATACACCCCCCGCTTTTTACCAAACCGGGCGTGGACGAGGGCCTGGTTATCGATTCCCTCGAACCAGCCGGTGTAGAGGCCGCGAGAGAAAGCCATTTCGAGCTGGTAGCGATCGGCGGAAGATGGGGAGATGGGGGAGTGGGGGAGTGAGGGCGTGGATGAGTGGGGAAGTGGATGAGTGGGCAAATTTTCTGTAGCGTGGGTCAGCGCCGAGCCTTCTTT
>JBARVK010000712.1:0-5287 GCA_049646225.1 Nodosilinea sp. | reverse complement strand
AATTACGCTCATGGCCGCAGGTATTGCCCTGACGACGGTGCTGGGGACGGCGGCGGGTATCGCTAGTTTTTCTAAAAACTGGCTGTTATACAAACTCAGTCGCATATACGTAGGACTGGTGCGCAATATTCCGCTGTTGCTACAGCTGTTCTTCTGGTATTTCGCTATTTTTGGTGCTCTTCCCAACCCAGATAACCAAATTGATGCCTTGGGGGTCGCTTTTCTCAACAACCGAGGAGTCTATATTCCCTGGGCCGGGAGTGCGGTGCTGGCTTTGCTGGGTATTGCAGCTACCGTTGGCGCTACGATCGGAGCCCTTTACCTGTGGCAGTGGCGCACTAAGATTCGCATCGAGACTGGGGCAGGGGGCAAGAGCCAGATCACGGCGATCGCGGTCCTGGGTCTGGTTTGGCTGGCCATCCTTGTCTTTGGCATGAACTGGACCATTCCCTCAGGGGTAGAAGGTGGTGGGGTGACGGGTGGTCTGCGCCTGTCGCGAGAGTATGTGGCGGCGCTCACAGCCTTAGTCTTCTACACCTCGGCGTTCGTTGCCGAGATTGTGCGGGCGGGCATTCAGTCGGTTTCTAAGGGCCAGTGGGAGGCCGCCCGCTCCCTGGGGTTGAACGCGGGCATCGTCATGCGGCTGGTGGTGTTTCCCCAGGCGCTGCGGGTGATTATTCCTCCCATGAACAGCGAGTATATGAACCTGACCAAGAACACCAGTCTGGCCTTTGCGATCGCCTTTCCCGAAATGTACTCAATTGCCACGACTACCTATAACCAAACCGGTCGTCCGGTCGAAGTGTTTGTGGTTCTGATGGCGACTTACTTGACGCTCTGCCTACTCATTACCCTAGTGATGAACCAGCTCAACCAGACCGTGCAGTTTAAGGAACGCTAAGTCATGACCACCGCCACTCCTAATATCTCTGTGCGGCCTGATGCGGTTACCCTAGGGCCAGCGGCTTGGGCTAAAAAAAATCTGTTTAGCGACTGGTTTAATAGCTTATTGACGGTTGTCATTGTCGGTATCTTTGCCTGGGGAGCTATCCGTCTAGTGAGCTGGGCCTTGACCACTGCCCAGTGGGAGGTAATTCCCAACAACTTTGGCCTGTTTATGACGGGCACCTATCCAGCCGCGCTCTACCCCCGCATCTGGGCTTTATTGGCGGTTGTCTGTGGGCTGGCCGGTCTGTCGTGGGGGGTGCTAGGCCGCAACCTGTCTACTCTGTTTAGCCGCAATGTGTTGATCGGCCTCGGGGGCGTCTGCGCCTTCATTGTGTTATTTCCGCCGACTCGACCTAGCTCGCTTAAGCTGCTGCCCATGGTGGCCCTGGTCGCGATCGCGGCAGCGGTCGGTCGACAGGTAGGGCGCAAATCTCCAGGGATCGGTAAGTTAATCTCCATATCGTGGTTTTTATCGTACTTTGTCGCTCTCTGGCTGATTGGTGGTGGTCTGGGGTTGACCCGCGTGTCCACCAACGATTGGGGTGGTCTGGTTCTGACGCTGTTTACGGCGGTGAGCGGCATTGCGCTGTGCTTTCCGCTGGGGCTGCTGCTAGCCTTAGGGCGGCGTAGTGCTCTGCCAGTCGTGCGCTGGCTATCAACGATATACATTGAGCTGGTTCGAGGCATACCCCTGGTCGCTGTGCTCTTTATGGGCCAGGTGATGATTCCGCTATTTTTGCCGGTCGGGACGCGGCCTGACCGCATTCTGCGAGCCATTATTGCCCTAGCGCTGTTTAGCGCCGCTTATCTGGCCGAAAATGTGCGGGCAGGCCTACAGGCGGTGCCCCGAGGTCAACGCGAGGCCGCCATGTCGCTGGGGTTAAATACGCCTATGACTCTGGGCTTCATCATTCTGCCCCAGGCGCTAAAGATTGCGATTCCGGCCATCGTCGGCCAGTTTATTAGTCTGTTCCAGGACACCACGCTGCTGTCGATCGTAGGTCTAGCTGAGCTGCTGGGCATTGGCAAATCGATTTTGGCCAATCCCTCCTATCTGGGCCGCTACGCTGAGGTCTATCTGTTTCTGGCGGTGGTTTACTGGTTGTTTTGCTATGCCATGTCTTTGGGAAGCCGCAAAATTGAAGAAAAGCTCAATACTGAGAACTAATTGTCTCTGCGTGTAACAGTTAACAGTCTTGAATTCAGAAACCACCTAGGGTTAAGGCAAAATAGCATTAACCCAGCTAAGGTCGAGCTACTTAGCACTGTCGAATTTGGTATGACATCAAGTCTAGATCGGGAGCTGGAGTTTCCCCTTAGGTAAAGCTCCACTTCAGGACTCGGATGAGGTTTACGCATCGTTAGCGATCCCGTTTGGGGTTTGAACTCAAGAGGAAAACCATGACACAGTTTCAGACGGAGCAATCGTCAACCCACCATGCCAGCACCGAGCCAGTCATTGTCGCTAGTGACGTTGAAAAGTGGTACGACAATGGCTTCCATGTGCTGAAGGGCGTCAGCATGACGGTCTACAAAGGTGAAGTGCTGGTGGTAATGGGTCCGTCTGGCTCGGGCAAATCCACCTTTATTCGCACCTTCAATGCCCTAGAACCCTACCAGAAAGGCACCATTGAAGTAGACGGCACCGTTATCTCCCATGACCTCAAAGACATTGAGGCCATTCGCAGGGAAGTGGGCATGGTGTTTCAGCAGTTCAACCTGTTCCCTCACCTAACCGTGCTGCAAAACGTCACTCTGGCCCCCATCTGGGTGCGGCGCTGGCCCAAGGCTAAGGCCCAGGAGGTGGCCATGCAGCTCCTGGAGCGGGTAGGTATTCTAGAGCAGGCCCACAAGTTTCCTGGGCAGCTATCGGGGGGGCAGCAGCAGCGGGTGGCGATCGCGCGATCGTTAGCCATGCAGCCCAAGGTCATGCTGTTCGACGAACCGACCTCTGCCCTCGACCCTGAAATGGTACGCGAGGTGCTCGACGTCATGCGATCGCTGGCTGACTCAGGCATGACCATGGTTTGCGTCACCCACGAAGTCGGTTTTGCCCGCGAGGTAGCCGATCGGGTGGTGCTGATGGATGGCGGTTATCTGGTTGAGGAAAATAACCCCCAAGACTTTTTCACCAACCCCCGCGAAGACCGTACCCAAAAATTCCTCTCTCAGATTTTGTAGCCACGCTTCCAGCGTTCAGATGGTCTCGAGACGAGTTTGGGATGAGCCAACCGGGCTGACTCTAGAGCTGTATGGATATCCTCGAACAAATTCGCCTCGATTACCAGCGCTTTCCTGCCGACCAGAGCTACCATCTGTACGCCGACGACGTGTACTTTCAAGATCCGTTGAACCAGTTTCGCGGCGTCGATCGCTATCGGAAGATGATTGGCTTTATCAGCCACTGGTTCAACGATGTCGATCTGCAGCTACACAGCGCTGAATATGCCAGCCCCCGGCAAATCGACACCCGCTGGACGCTCAGCTGGGTCGCCCCATTGCCCTGGCAGCCGCCCATCAGTATTCCCGGTCGCAGTGAGCTAGGACTGGGGGAAGATGGCCAGATTATTTCCCATATCGACTACTGGGACTGCTCTCGACTGGCGGTACTGAAGCAGGTGTTTGGCCTCAGGGGCTAAATCTCGAGAAAACCTGAACTGGCGCCACTACACGGATGACATCAACCAAGGGCCGCAACATCTATCGAATAGCGCGATCGGAGTGACGACAGCCCAGATTGCTGCCAAAATTGGGGTGATCGCGTGGGAGGAAACAGTGATGAGAGCACTACAAAAGGCATTAGGTGGGTTTTGCCTTCTGATTGGCGTCCCCGTTATACTGCTCGCTGGGATTGAGATGATCAATCCCAGCACCAGCGAGCAGGACCGTGACGAAGCCTCGGCTGCATTCTTTATTCTGGGGTTTCCGCCTACCGCGCTGGGGGCCTGGCTAGTATGGAATTTGCGCCACAGCAGCCAGCAGTCTTCCCAGGCAAAAATCCAGCAGCGAGAACAGCTCTTCCTGGAACTGCTGCAAAACCACGGGGGCAAGCTCACGGTGCTTCAGTTTGCCGCCCTGGCCAAGCTGCCCGTAGACGAGGCCAAACTGTTTCTTGACCAAAAAGCAAATGCTTTAAACGCGACTTTTGACGTATCTGACACTGGAGCTGTCGTCTATCAATTCCCCGTATAGTACAAACTCTTTCCTGGCTATCCCCGATTGTGTAGAGCCCGATTGCATAGGGACAGACGTGGGACTGAGGGAAAACAGGGTTACAGGTACTCGCGGTTGAGGTAGGGTTGCAGCACCTCAGGCACGCGCACCGAGCCATTGGCCTCCTGGTAATTTTCTAGAATGGCGGCCATGGTGCGACCAATCGCCAGCCCAGACCCGTTGAGGGTGTGGACATACTGGGTGCCCTTTTGCCCGGCGGTCTTAAATCGCACGTTAGCGCGGCGAGCCTGAAAATCGAGACAGTTCGAGCAGCTAGAGATTTCTCGGTAGCTGTCAGACGACGGCATCCACACTTCCAAGTCGTAGGTTTTGCAGCTAGAGAAGCCCAGGTCGCCCGTGCACAGCTCCAGCACCCGGTAGGGCAGCTTGAGCTGCTGTAAAATGTCTTCGGCATCGCGCACCAACGCCTCTAGCTCATCAAAGGAGGTGTCAGGATGCACAAACTTATACATCTCGACCTTGTTGAACTGGTGCAGGCGAATGAGCCCCCGTGTATCTTTGCCGTAGCTGCCCGCCTCGCGGCGAAAGCAGGGTGTGTAGGCACAGTAGTGAATAGGAAGCTGATCGGAGTTCAGAATTTCGTCGCGATGGAGATTGGTAAGCGGCACTTCGGCGGTGGGGGTTAGCCACAGGTCATCGTTGCGGCACTGAAAGCTCTCATCGGCAAACTTGGGCAGTTGCCCCGACGCGGTCAGGGCGGCAGAGTTGACCAGGTAGGGCGGAATAACTTCGTAGTAGCCAGCTTTGGTGTGACGATCGAGCATGAAGGAAATCAGCGCCCGCTCCAGGGCTGCCCCGACCCCCATTAACGCCACAAATCGGCTCTGGGCAATTTTTTCGGCGGCCCGCTTAAAGTCTAGAATACCAAGGGTTTCGCCGATCTCCCAGTGGGGGCGGGCGGGCGACTCGGGCAGATACTGATCGCCCCAGCGACGCACCTCAACATTCTCAGTTTCGTTGGCCCCGACCGGGGTAGAGTCACTGGGCAAGTTGGGAATCGACAGTAAAATGGCGTCTATCTCCGCCTTGATTTCCCGTTCTTGAGGTTCAAGAGTTTGGAGCTCGGCTTTAACCTGGTTACCCTCTTCTTTAAGCGCCGTCACCT
>JBARVK010000711.1:0-13995 GCA_049646225.1 Nodosilinea sp. | reverse complement strand
ACGGCCGGTTGCCCTCGGGGTTTACCTTCTATGACGCCTCACACTGCCACCGCCCCTACCCCTGCCGAGTCAAAGTGCTTTTGCAGGGTGGCCTTGGGCAGCGGCCCCAGCAGGTGATCCCAGGGTAGAGGCTGGTCTAAATCCCAGTCTTCATGGACGTAGTAGTCCAGCGGTGGAATCTGGCCCTGAAAGTCTTTGAAGGCGCGGCGGTAGCTACCCAAGCTATCGCCGTAGTGACGCACCCGTTCGAGTACAGGGGCAAGGCGGCGATCGCCTCGGGAGATTAGCGCCTGAATCACTGACCAGTTATAGCTCTCGGGCCGAAAGTCAATACCCTTGGGGCGCAGGTGCTTTTGCAGGTACTTAAGCCGCTTTTCGGCCTCTTTGTTGACGCCGTACCACTGGAAGGGGGTGTGGGCCTTGGGCACAAAGGTGCTGCACCCGAAGGTGAGGCGCAGGCCGGGGGCCACCTTCTTAAGCCGCAGCATTAGGGCCACGGTTTGCTCTAGGTCGGCCATGGTTTCGCCCGGTACCCCCGCCATGCCGTAGAGCTTCATGGCGCTGAGGCCACCGGCTTTAGCGTTAACAGCAGCCCGCTCAATGTCGTCGGTTTCGAGCTTTTTGTTGACGATCTGGCGCACCCGCTCCGAACCGCTCTCGATCGCGATCGTAATCGAGCGGGTGTCGTGGCGAGTCAGGGTTTCGGCCAGCTTGGGGGTCACAGTGTTGGTGCGCACCGAGGCAATACTCAGTCTCACCTCGTCGAACTGGGGTTGGTTTAGGTAGTCGAGCAGGGTCTCAAACTCGGGGTGCTGGGTCACCGACGCCCCCAGCAGCCCTATCCGATTGGTTACCGCTAGCCCTTGCTCAATAGCCGGGAGTAGTGATGCCTCTAGACTGGCGGTGCGGAAGGGTAGGGTGAGGTAGCTAGCCAGACAAAAACGGCACATTTCTGGGCAGCTGCGCACCACCTCGACCATAAAAATGTTTTCCCAGGCGGCGCGAGGAGTAACGACGGTAGAGGCCGAGAGCACGTTGCCGCGATAGGTCTGCTTTTGTACGGTGGCAGGAATATCGGCATCTACCGGAGCGATCGCCCGTATGCCTTCGGTCGGCCCTGCGTAGGTCACGCTGTACAACGATGGGACGTACACTCCGGGTACGGTCGCCAGACGGCGCAGAGTTTCGGCACGGTCGGCGGATTTTAGCTCGACCAGCGCGTCAAAAAAATCATCCAGTAAGGTCTCGCCATCCCCCAGCAAGATCACGTCGAAAAAATCGGCGAAGGGCTCCGGGTTAGCGGTTAGCACTGGGCCACCGCCAAAAACCAGGGGCTGGTCGTCGCTGCGTTCCCTGGCAAAAAGGGGAATATCGAGGGTTTCCAGCTGGGTGAGCAAGTTGGCGTAGTCTAGCTCCCAGGACAGCGAAAAGCCCAGCACATCAATAGTCGCAGGCAGCGCCTCGTGGCCATCGGTGAACAGGCGGCTAACGCTGAGGTCGGCCCGGCGGGCTAAGGTAGCCCACACTACCTGGTAGCCCAGACTGGTGATGCCCACGGTGTATTCGTTGGGAAAAGCAAATACCACCGCCAGCGCATTGTCGTTGGCGACAGCGGGCTCAAATAGCAGGGTTTCGTCGTCGAGGGGAAGGGGGGCCACGGGCAATGCTCAATGGATAACGCTTATCCAGTGTAATCAGTGCCCGCGCCTTCGCTACCCATAGATATGGTCTGAACTCAGCTCTAAAGGTTCAGGGCCAAGCCATCTGGGGACATGACAAGCCAGTTAGCCATCTCTGCAGAGATGCGGAGTAGGCTTACCTCAAATTCACGAAGATGGCGTCACTGCGACATCTTTGGGAACACAAATTTAGAGACTATCAGTTGATTTGCGCATATTGTTGAGTCACGATTCGACAATATGCGGTAAAAGCACGGTGTTGACCTAGGGACCATAAACTTACGATTAAGACAACGCGATCTACCGGCTACCTCCCGTGATGACAACCCCCTAAATGCACCCGCAGCGGCCCTGCGGATTTGGCCTATGACCTCCCCAGTTCCTCCCATTCGCCCCAACTATACCCTCGCCGACGAAGCCACTGTACGGATTCCTCGCGACCCATCTCTGCTAGCTCAGGCCGAGCGCATTGCCCAGGGGTATCACCAGAACCAAGTGGCAGAGGCGTCGCAGTGGCTTAAGCAGGGGCTGGCCCACCTGCGTCAGGGGCAGTATCCCCCGGCCCTGGCTCTGCTGCAGCAGGCGCTACAGGGCTACCGCAATCTGGGCGACAAAGAGCGTCAGGCCCAGGTGTTGATCACCCTGGCTCACCTTTACTACCGGGTCGCCGATTATCTCTGGGCGGCGGACTACGGGCGGCAGTGCCTACGCGTGGCCCATGAGCTAGGCGATGATGCCTTGATGCTGCAGGCGCTGGGCCATTTGGGCAACAGCTATCGCCACCTGGGCAATCTACAGCGAGCTCTGGAATATATGGGTCAGAGTTTGACCGTGGCGAAAAAAATTGGCGATCGCCCCGGCGAAATGCGATCGCTCAACAACCTGGCGATGATCTATCGCGCCAAGGGACTCACCCGTCAGGCGGCCACTCTCTACGAGGCTAGCCTGATGATGGCCACCGCCCTGGGCGATCGCCCCACCCATCTGCAAATTTTGCAAAACCTGGGCAATACCTACTTCACCCTGCGTGAGTACGGCCAGGCGATCAAATGCTACGAGCGTTTTATGGCGGTCAGCGAAAACGGCGAAGGGGCGATCGATAACCGCACCACCCGCCGCGTACTCAACCAGCTCACCCTGGCCAATATTGCCCTGGGTGACCATGACCGCGCGATCGTGCATCTCCAGCACCACCTGTCGATTGCCTGCGCCCTGGGCGACACTAAAGGTGCTGCCAGCCTAATCGACGCGCTCAAACGCAGCTACGTGGCGCTGAGCGAAGCGCGGGTGGCTGTTCTGCGCCCAGAGATGACCTCAGTATAAAGAGCATCTGACAACAGACCTTGGGGAAACACAAAAAGGGGCGCAGGTTTTGCGCCCCTTTCTATAGCTTTCTATAACTATGGATGTCACACGGAAGATTGAGGTTGCGAGGGCGCAGGGAATAGCCTTGCCCTCACGGTTGTCTTAGCTAGGCCACTTAGACGCCACCAGCTCAGCTAGGTCAACCACCCGCTGACTGTAACCCCACTCGTTGTCGTACCAGGCCACCACTTTCACCATGTCGCCGCCCATCACCATGGTCAGGCTGGAGTCAACGATGGACGACTCATCGGTCTTGCGATAGTCGATCGACACTAGCGGTAGGTCACTGTAGGCCAAAATGCCCTTCATGGGGCCTTCGGCAGCGGCCTTGAGCACCTGGTTGACCTGGTCTGCGATCGCTTGCTTCTCTACCTGCACCACCAGGTCGACCACCGACACGTTGGGGGTGGGCACTCGCAGGGCAATGCCGTTCAGCTTACCCGCCATCTCAGGAATGACCAGGGCCACGGCCTGAGCCGCTCCGGTGGTGGTGGGCACAATGTTGAGCGCGGCGGCGCGAGCCCGACGCAGATCGCGGTGGCTGGCGTCGAGCAGCCGCTGGTCACCGGTGTAGCTGTGGGTGGTGGTCATCGTGCCTTTGACGATGCCGAAGTTATCGTTGAGTACCTTGACCACAGGAGCCAGACAGTTGGTGGTACAGCTGGCGTTGCTGACCACGTTGGCTTTGTCGTGGGCATAGTCTTCATGGTTGACGCCCATAACGTAGGTGCCAATGTTGCCGCCCTTGCCAGGCGCGGTGATGAGTACCTTTTTGGCCCCCGCCTCAATGTGGCGAGAGGCCCCCTCTTCACTCACGAACACGCCGGTTGACTCAATCACCAAATCGATGTCCCAGGCCCCCCAGGGGAGGTTGTTGGGGTTGCGGTCGGAGTAGCACTTAATCGTCTTGCCGTTAACAATTAGAGTGTCTTCTCCGGCGCTGATGTCAGCGTCGAGGCGACCCAGCATAGAGTCGTATTTCAGCAGGTGGGAGTTAGTCTTGGGATCAGACGTGTCATTGATAGCCACCACCTCAAGCTGGCTGTTTTCGCGCGTCAACCAGCAGCGCAGAAAATTACGACCAATGCGGCCAAAACCATTAATTGCTACTCTAACCACTGCGTTTAACCCTCTGTTGTAGTCGACTAGGTATCTATTCTTAGACGACACCATAATATCGCAAAGCATGATCCACTTTATAGGGGCTAGCCATTGAACTGAATCTATTTGCTATCCAAAACAGCTCGGCTAAATCTATGGCTGTAAAGACGTGATCCCCCGAAGCTGCGGCCCCCGGGGATCACGTTCGCCAAGTGGCATAAGTATTTCTACTCTGTTTGTTGGGGCTTCATAGAAAATTGATATATCGCGCCTCACTCTATTTATATATATCTGGATTCTCAAAAGCAGCTCGTTGGACAGAGGATAGAGCAGTAAAGCCCCATTAGAGAAAGGGTATACCTCAGGTTTGGCAGGCACTGAGGCACTTCCCTCTGGCGATAGTTGCTAGTCTACCGTCCTGCCGCTAGGGGAGCGGAGCCCAGGCCAGGGCAGGTTAGGCAAGCTAATGCCGATGTTTAGGCCAATTCGGCAATTCTTGCTATGATTACGCCTGACACATGGTGTGGTGTGGCGTTCTAAGGAGTGTAACGATGCCGATTTCCGTAGATTTTACCGGTAGGCCCTTCCATTTTATTGGCATTGGGGGCATTGGCATGTCGGCACTGGCCTACATCCTGACTAAACGCAACCTGCCTGTATCGGGGTCTGACCTCCGCCTTAGCCACATTACTCGTCGTCTGCAAGAAGCTGGAGCCCACATTTTTTGGCAGCAAGAGGCCGCCAACCTGAGCTTTTTTCTCAACGACAATCAGCCTACCCTAGCCAATGGATCGGAGTGGACTGGTGCTGAGCCTGATCTGGCGGTAGAGCCGAAGCCTGTCATCCAGTGGTCAGACGCCACTCCCCAGGTGATTTGTTCCACTGCGATTGACACTCGCAACCCTGAGTACCAGGCCGCTCTGGAGTTGGGCTGCCCGATTTTGCACCGCTCTGATTTGCTGGCTGCCCTGATTCAAGAATACAACAGTATTGCGGTGGCCGGTACCCACGGTAAAACCACCACCAGCAGCATGATTGGGCACATGCTGCTAAACGCCAATCTCGACCCCACCATTGTGGTTGGCGGCGAAGTGTCGAGCTGGGGCGGTAATGCCCGCCTCGGCCAAGGGCCTTACTTGGTGGCCGAGGCCGATGAGTCAGACGGCACCCTGTCTAAGCTGTCGGCCAGCATTGGCATTGTCACCAACATTGAGCTTGACCACACCGACCACTACACCGATCTGGAGCAGGTGGTGACGACGTTCCAGACCTTTCAGCGCCAGTGTGGGCTGCTTGTCGCCAGTGCTGACTGCGAGGTGGTACGCACCAGCCTCAACCCAGATGTAACCTACAGCTTAGATCCAGCTACTGGCGCTACCTACTACGTCACCGATGTGCAGTTTGGGGCCGATGGTACCGCTGCCCTGGTGTGGGAGCAGGGGCAGTCGCTGGGGATGCTGCACCTGCGGCTGCTGGGCTGTCACAACCTCAGCAATGCCTTGGCCGCCGTCGCGGTGGGGCGTCAGCTGGGCATTGCCTTTGGCGACATCGCCGACAGTCTGGAGAGTTTTTGTGGTGCCCGTCGTCGCTTCGAGCACCGAGGCAGCTACAACGGCATTCAGTTTTTTGATGACTATGCCCACCATCCCAGTGAAATTCGGGCAACCCTGGCGGCGGCTCGCATCAAGGCAGACCAATCTCTGCCGACCAGCGCTGTCGAGGGTCGCCACACCTCTGATCGCCGCCGAGTGGTAGCGGTGTTTCAGCCTCACCGCTTTAGCCGTACGGCGGCGCTGCTCAGCGACTTTACCAGTGCCTTTGGTGACGCTGATCAGGTGATTATGGCCGACATCTACAGCGCTGGCGAGAGCAATACTTTTGGGGTCTCTGGGCGACAGCTGGCCGATGCCGTGGCTCACTCGCACCCTCGCGTGGTTTACGGCCACACCCTAGACGATATTCAGGCGGCCCTGGCCCACAGCCTGCGCCCCGGCGATTTGGTGATGTTTATGGGGGCGGGCAACCTCAATCAGATTATTCCCCAGGTGATGGCCTATTATGCCGAGGCCGAGGTGCCGTCGCTGCAGGAGGCCTGTTGAGAGGCGGTAGCCTCCCCAACGTTGGCTAGCATGGGGAATCACCGTTGAGCACTCGGGATATGGATCAAACCTTGGGGGTCGCACCGAATTTGGCCTGTCTAAAACCCCAGGTGTCGCTGCAGGCCTTGACGACCTTTCGAGTCGGGGGACCGGCGGAGTGGCTGGCCATGCCGCACCATCATGGGGAGTTTAGGCAGATCGTAGACTGGGCGATCGCGGCCGGCATTTCCATTACCCCCCTGGGGGCTGGGTCAAATCTGCTGATCAGCGATCGCGGTATTGCCGGCCTGGTGATTTGCACCCGCCGCTGGCGCAGCACTCAATTTGACGAAGCCGGTCGCGTTACCGTCGCTGCCGGAGAACCGCTGCCGACGCTGGCGTGGAAAGCGGCCAAGCGCGGCTGTCGCGGTTTGGAGTGGGCCGTCGGCATTCCGGGTACGGTAGGGGGGGCAGTGGTGATGAATGCCGGTGCCCATGGCGGCTGCACCGCGGATGTGCTGACCTCAGCGACCGTGCTCGATCCGCTCAAAGGCCTGCGATCGCTGACCAACACCGATCTGGGCTTTCAGTACCGCACCTCGATTTTGCAGGGGCAGCAGCAGGTGGTGCTAGAGGCCACATTTCAGCTGGAACCGGGTCACGACCCGGCGGTGGTGGTGGCCGATACTCTGGCCGGGCTGAACCAGCGGCGGGCCACCCAGCCCTACGACAGACCCAACTGCGGCAGCGTGTTTCGCAACCCCTACCCCCACACCGCCGGATCGCTGATTGAGCGCAGCGGGCTGAAGGGCTACGGTATAGGCAAGGCTCAGGTGTCTGACCGCCACGCCAACTTTATTGTCAACCTGGGTGGCGCTACCGCCACCGATATCCGCCACCTGATCGACCACGTGCAGAACGAAGTGGCGGAGCGCTGGGCGGTTCAGCTGGAGACCGAGGTCAAATTCATCGGCGAATTTACGGGCGACTAGGTCGCCTGGGCAAAGCGATCGATCGCCATCGCGTCGAGGACGGGATCGGCGTCTCCCACCACTGACTGGGCAAACCGCTGGGCTACCGGCGGCAGGTACACAAAGGGAGCGCTAAACCCAGCCATGATGTGCAGCCCCTCGATCCCAAGAACACCGCCCACCAGGGGTAGTCCATCACGGCTAAAGCTCACCCGGCAGCGTCGCCAGGTGCCGGGCACATCGGCCAGGGCTGGAATTTGCGCTCCGATCGCAGCTCGCATGCGGCGATCGCTCTCCATGGCGTCCAGGTCTGCCTCCAGATCGGTCAGGGTGCGGCTGATTTGGCCCAGGTGCAGATGGCCATCGACAAACTGAATGGCGCCGCTGTCGAGAATGGGGGGGGTGAGTTCGTGGCCGGGCTGGTCCCACTTGGCATCGGCTTCGGGGCGGCTGGCCTCAGATTCTAGGGCAAAGCGCTGGGTCTGGGCGGGCATGATCAGGGCGCGCAGGGTGAGATCCAGCGGCGGCGTTTCGATCAGCTCGGCGTGGGTGTAGTAGAGGGGCACCGCCACCCCGGCCTGGTGCAGCAGCGCCCGACTCAGGGCACCGGCTGCCACCACCACCTGCTTAGCGGGGTAGGCCTGCTCCGCGGTTAAGATGCCGGTCACCCGATTTTTAATCCGCACCAGATCGACGACCTCAGCGATGATCCGAGTGCCGCCCAGGCGCTGAAACGCCTGGTTGTAGGCAGTCACCAGCGCCACGGGGGAGACATGACCGTGGCGAACGGTAAAGGCCCCCGCGATCGCATCTTCATTTAGCAGGGGCTCCAGGGTTTTGGCCTCGGCGGCTGACATGAACCGGGGCGGCGTGGCGCAGTCGGCGTAGGGGGCAGCGGCGGCCTCAGGGTCGCCATCGGTAGCCAGGGTCAGCAGCAGGTCTAGCTCGCGAAATTGAGTATCCCCTTCGAGTTCTGCGCTGAGCTGACGGTGCTTGGCGATGCCCTCGCGGCAGAGCTGCTGGGTCAGCGCGGTACTGCCCGACCAGTAGGGAATGCCGCCGTAGCTGTAGCGGGTGGCGTTGCCGGGTTCGAGGGCGCGATCGATCAGCAGCACCGAGAGCCCGCACCGGGCCAGCTCATAGCTGACGGCGGCCCCTACCAGGCCATTGCCGACCACAATCCAGTCAAAGGTTTGCATAAGCACGAGAACGGGTTAGGAAATCTGGAATCTCACGCCTCATGCGTACACCTGGCCCAGAATGAGCCGCAGGCGATCGTAATCATCTTTCAAGAAAATGCTGAGGGTGCGGCCCGCTTCTACCAGCCAGGGGCGATCGAGCTTACGCAGCTGGTAGCCCTGGCGCAGCACCGCCGCCACCAGGCTATCGACCGGGGCACTGCCCATGGCCAGCAGTGTTCTTAAAAAGTCGAGCTGCTCGGTAAACTCAATTACCGCCTCGGGGGTGCAGCGGTACACCGCCTGGTGCACCTGGGGCGGGCGCGGCGGCAGATGCTGAAATAGTGGTCCCAAAGGCTGCCCGGCCAGGTCTGGGGCACGAAAGCCGACGATCGCGGCCTTGAACTCGGTCTTGAGCATGGCAAAAATTTGCGGCTGCTGCTGGCGCAGGTCTTCGAGCGACAGGCCCAGGGCCCGGGCCCGGTGAACCGAGTCGATCGGGCTGGTGGTGGCGTAATAGACCACGGCGTAAACCTGGTTGCCCGACTCTTCATCGACGGCGGTGACCCAGCTGCCAAAGGGGGGCATGGCCGAAAACGCCAGGGCTTCTGGCTCCAGGCACTGGGCCAAAAACTCGGTGGTGGCCGTTTCAATCACCTCGGCAATGTGGTCGGGCTGCCGCGCCCGGGCCGCCGGTTGGGGCAGGGGTAACCGCATGGCTAGCGCCGCTTGCCGGAGGAGCTGACCGGCTCGAGATCCGCCATATTAAAGGTCACCAACTTGTCCCAGTTGCCGCCCTCAAACAGCACCGCTACCTTACCGTCGGTAATGCGCTGCACCAGGCCCTGAAAACCGTAGTAAATATCGTCGGCATTAACGACCGTAACCGGAGCTCCAGGAAAAATCATAGTAGCGACTGCGTTTGATTTGCCCCTACAGTTTAAGCCATAGTTCTCCTTTGCTTACCACTTGCCCTGGGGACTGAGACCCTAGGCTATGGGTTACTGTGCCGGGCATTTGGGGGAACTTACGGCGTTAGGCTGAGGGCGATAGTTGGCGCTATTGGGCCGCACCCTTGTCACATCATCGTCATACTGTCGTCACAGGGCAGTCACGACAGCCCCATAGGGTGTCAACCCAGGGTCGCTGTTTTAACAGTGCCCGCTGTGAACTTCCCTGGGAACTGCCCTGGTGAAGTTTGCGGCTGATGATATGCGAGGACCATCGCTATGAAACCGTCAACTCTGCTCAACAGTCTGCTGGCCGCAACTCTGATGCTGGGCGTTCCAGCGGCGGCGATCGCCCAGGACCAGGAGACCCCCACCCCAGCTGAGGCTGCTCCATCTGACGTTGCCCCCATTGAGGTGTCTGAGAGCCAAATCGATCGCTTTGCCAACGCCTATCGAGCCATTCAAGCTATTCAGCAAGCTACCCAGGCCGAACTGGTGGCCGCCGTGGAGGCCGAGGGGCTCACGGTAAACGACTACAATGCGATCGCCGAGTCGCAACAGTCTCCCGACGCTGCCGAAGTGCCCGCAGAGCAGGCGGAGCAGTTTGCCGCTGCTGCCGCCCAGGTGGACACCCTGAGGGCAGGGGCTCGTGAGGAGATGCAGGCCGCGATCGCCGCCGAAGAGTTGACCGTTGAAGAGTTTGAGCAAATTTTGGCCCAGGCGCAGCAAGACCCCACCCTGCAAGAGGCGATTGTGGAACGCCTCAGCAGCGACGGCTAACGCCGCTACGCCGTCCCATCCGTTGGAGGGGTGCCCGAAGGGCGGGGTGGGTTCAAAACGGCTACAGCAGGTAATCAGCTGCATACGGTGATGTTCCGCCACTAGCCCTCCCAGGAGGGGACGGCAAGCCTGCTTTTGTAGAGAATTTTCTTATCCCGAACTCAGGTTATTTAGCTGGTCGGCTACCGGTACCTAGTACTCGAAGGCTGAAATATACCTACCGTTCTGGCCCCCTGCTCCCTGGCTCCCCGGTGCCTTAGCATTTAGGAACTATTCCTAAACGCTAAGGCAATACTTGTACCAAGTCGGCTGTCTCCAGTCGCGTTTAACTGTAGATCCAAGTCTGTATGGCTCAGGGGGTTAGCAATGGAGGCCGCTGGAGCAAATAATTCGGTTACGCCCTGCTTTTTTGGCTTCGTAGAGAGCTAAGTCGGCGGCGTGAAGCAAATCGTTGTCATTGATGCCCTGGTCGGGAAAAACAGCGGCACCGCCAGATACCGTTGTTCTTACCTCGGCCCCTGACCAATGCACTGCCGACGTCTCAAAGGCTTGACGAATGGCCTCAGCTCGTTGCTGACCTACATGCAGTAGTCGCCCCGGAAACACGACTAAGAATTCCTCGCCGCCGAGCCGAAAAGGAATATCTTCTGCTTCCATCTGGTCTAGCAGAATTTGGCTAAAAGCTTTGAGGACCAGATCGCCAACCCGATGTCCAAAGGTGTCATTGATCCGCTTGAAGTGATCAATGTCAAACATAACAAAGACCACTGGATAGCCTGCCTGCTTTGCCTGCTGTAGCGTTCTGGGTAACGTTTCGTGGAGGTAATGGCGATTAAATAACCCCGTTAACTGATCCTGTCTAGCCTGATTTTTGAGTCTGGCTTGTAGATGTTTGATCTCTTCTAGCTGATGTTGAAGACGCTCATTGGCCTGGCGCAGCTCCACTTCTGCCTGATAACGCTTGGTTATATCGTGCAAAATAAGCAACCGCCCGTGAAGCTGGCCCTGATAATCGCTTAGGGGCGAAACTTGCAGGGTGACATAGCGCGAACGTTGAGAATTTAGCCAAAGGCCAAAGGGTGCTTCTTGGTCCTCGTCATAGTTTCTCAGGAGTTCTGGAAACGCGGTCAAAGCACTATGGACCGATCGCCCTAGGCAGTTGCTCTTTAGATTGGTCAGCGATCGCCCCTTGGGGTTGATGTCAACAATCCGATGCTCTAAGTCGACAACAATGACACCGTCCTGCAAATGTTCGATTAACATGTCGCGGGCAATGGGCACGGCATCAAACGCGCCCATGCGAAAGAGAGCCCAAAAGAAAAAGAGCCCCGTTGCCATAAACGACATCGGGGTAAGGTTGAGGCCAGCGGGGGTAATCTTCAAAGAGTAGAGGGCGCCGCTGAGATAGGGAAACAGCGCTCCTAGCAATAGAAACAGTGCCTGCCGTCTTCGTAACGGTCCGCCGCGAAAAGTCGCGTAGGCCAGCCGATGAAAGCTCCGTAGTCCGTAGAGGTAAATGCAGCTAAGAATCCAAAAATAGCCAGGGCCGTGTTCGTAAACGGCACTATTGCTGGGCGGTAAGCCTGGCACAACCGCAGTCCAGACCCAGTGGTGCCAGCCATTGGTAGCCACTAACACAACGTTGAGCAGGGGCCAGAGGCTCAGCCGCACCAGTTGCTTAGGCCTAAATTGCGATCGCTCATAGGCAAACGCCTCAGCAAACAGCAGAAAAAAGACCATAATTCCGCCAGTACCGACATATTCCAACGTAGACCAAAAAATTTTGTCGGCGATCGCCACCGACCCAGCTTCCATCGCGGCCACCGCCGCATAAAAGGTAGCCGCCACCATCATGAGTGAAAAATAGGTGCGGGCTAGGGTCGCCCCCCGCCGCTGCCAGGCTATGCTGGCAACCAGCACGTTTATCACTGCCGTAAGGGCGAGTACACCGACGGAAAGGTTAATCTGAAAGTCCATGCAGTCAATCGCCCCTACGAGATGACAGCAGAGGCGTGGGGCAAAACCTGATGCAGTGCGGTTAATGTTGTTTTATCAGTTTTCCCCTGAATTGCCCCGACTTGCAACCCGGTTTAGCCGGGGGGAGTACCTGTCAATTCTGGCTATCTTTCCATATTGAGCGCGATCGCACGCTTAAGGCGGGCAGACGTGGGAGAATAGGCAACTTGTGTGTGGTATCAACGGTATGACGGCGGCAATACCCTATTCCTCTGAGGCGATCGAGTCGGCTATGCAGGCGGGAGAACTCACCTTTGGCCTGCCTGACCCCGCCGACGAAAATCTCTCAGACTATGAGTTCAATCAGCAGATGGAAGCCGCCTGGCAGGTGTGCGATCGCTTCGACCTGCAAACTGATATCTGGCGCGGGCGCATTCTCAGGACAGTGCGCGATCGCGAAAAACGCGGCGGCGACGGGCGTGGTACCGGCTTTCTCAACTGGCTCAAAGACCGCGAAATTACCAAAAGCCACGCCTATAACCTGATCGAGCTAGCCGAGAGCGCCGACCAGCTGCTCGACGCCGGCATGCTCACCCCCAAAGAGGTGAACCAGTTCAGCAAACGTGCCTTTGTCGAAACCGCCAAATCGGCCCCCGAGGTGCAGCAGCTAGTTAGCGACTCCGCCCGCAAGGGCGATCACATTACCCGCCGCGAGGTGCGCCAGGTAGCCAGCGAGTGGGCTGCTATGACCTCCGACCTGATCCCCGAAACCCTGCGCGAAAAAGCTGCTAACAACACCATCCCCACCCGCTACATCGCGCCGCTGGTTAAAGAGATGGAAAAGCTGCCCCCGGTGCACCAGAGCACCCTCAAAACCGAAGTTGAGCTCAACCCTGACCTCGACACCCTCAAGCAGGTCACCGCCGAAGCCCGCTACCTGTCGAAATATCTGGCCTCGGCCAACCAGGTGCAGCTGCTCGAAGCTAGCGGTATTGACCTGGAACTAGCTCTCGAAGAAGCGCTGCGGGTGGGCTGCCTCAACTCTGCCGCCGATATGGTGGCCCAGGCTGCCCAGATCGAGCAAACCGCCGTCAAACTTTTCACCGCCTGGAAACGCCTGAACCAGCTGGCCGAACGTGTCTTTGTCGACAGCGGCGAGAGCACCCCCAACCTGCGCGCCCTGCTCACCGCCCTCGGCCCCGTCACCAGTGAAACCGTGCAGGTGCGCCTGGGCGAAATCGACAGCGTCACCGCCCAAACCATTCGCTGGCGGCTGATGGTCGAGGAAGATTAGCATTGACACTTAAATTCAGACAGCCGCCCCACCAGACGCCCAAAACCAGAGGGTAGTCGAAGGTGTCATCAATGTTAGTAAGGCTTATCGTTCGTTGATGAGTTTGGCGCTCTGATTGAGCGGCTAAAAGCTTTTGAGCCACGTCACGGGCGATCTCGATCGTTTCAGCAACGGTATGCCCCTGAACCACTAACCCCGGAATATCGTCAGATGTAGCTAGGTAAACTCCTTCGGGAAGCTTTTCAATGTGGAGCTTAGCGATTTGTTCCATGGGAATGGTCTTGACGCCGAAGATAGCGGGTTGAGCGAAATCTACCTATTGAGCAGGCCATCGCACATATCCATTCATTGTAAGCAGGAGATCAGCCCCTGGAGCTTGTCTACGATTTGACTAATTCCATCAGCATTACCTCCCATACCAGGCGGGGTTGAACGAAGCGGCGCAGATAGCCTTTGGCGGCTTCGAGTTTGGGTAGCCATCGGGGGCTTTCGGCGGGGTGGTTTTGCCAGTACCAGTTGAGCAGGTAGTCTAGCAGCCACAGCTGGGCTTCGGTATCGAGGGTTTTGGTCACCTGACGACCCTGTTCTAGCGCTTCGCGCAGGCTGCGGGGGGGGTGGTGTAGGGCGGTAAGCAGGTCAGCGG
>JBARVK010000710.1:0-2203 GCA_049646225.1 Nodosilinea sp. | reverse complement strand
CGGTGTCGAGCATGGCCTACTCGGAGCTAGAGCCGATTAGCAACTTGGCCGAGGTTTTTGCTCGTCGCTACGCCTCGATGCTGCGCTTCCACGAGTTTATGGAAGAGCCCCTGGGCACCGAGGCGGTCAACCTCCTCGCTAGCCCCGAGAGCCTGCCCACCTACCAGTTCACCGGCAAAGTGCACTTTGACCAGGTGAGCTTTGGCTATGACGACGAAAAGCCCGTGCTGCAAGGCATCGATCTGCTGATCGAGCCCTACCAAACGGTGGCGCTGGTGGGGCGATCGGGCTCGGGTAAGTCAACCCTGGTGAAACTGCTGTTTCGCTACTTCGACCCCCACGGTGGCCGCATTTTGATCGATGGCGAAGATATTCGCCAGCTGGATATAACGGGGTACCGCAAGCGGCTGGCGATCGTGCACCAGGAAGTGGACATGTTCAACGGCACCCTGCTCGACAACCTCAAATACGGTAACCCCACTGCCACGATGGAGCAGGTGAACGAAGCCTGCCGCATTGCCCGGGTGGATGAGTTCATTCACCGCCTGCCCAAAGGGTACTACACCGTCGTGGGCGAGCGGGGGGTGCGCCTCTCGGGCGGTCAGCGACAGCGGTTGGGCATTGCCCGCGCCCTGCTGGTCAACCCCGACGTGTTGGTGTTTGACGAAGCGACCTCCAGCCTCGACTACGAGTCAGAGCGTTCGATTCAGCTCGCCATGCGCTCTATTTTGGGCACTCGTACTACCATCATCATCGCCCACCGGCTCAGCACGGTGCGCGATGCCGACAAAATTGTGGTGCTGGAGGAGGGCCGCATTGCCGAAGTGGGCAACCACGAAGAACTGCTGGCCCGCAGCGGTATCTATCACCGCCTGCACGTGCTGCAAGAGACTGGCGAACTGGCGGCCTAACGTGGCTCAACCCTAATCTGAATAGAGACGCTGATCGCGCTGGTCAGCGTCTTTTTCTATGGCATGTCTAAACTCTCGGCCCTCTGGCCAATCAGTCAGCCGTGTCATTTCGATTTGCGGCCTTCTAACTGACCAGAGTTATCTAGAATGACATACGTCCACGGTAGGAGTCTAAGATGTCGATTGGTTCCCCAGGCCTAGCCCCCTATCGGCAGGGAATACATGCTGGTTTAAGACAGCTTTCTCGACATATCTGCCTGGTTGTTATCCTGATCGCCGTTGGGGTGCTGGCGGGCTGGGAATGGGCCATTCCCTGGCTGAAGAGCGGCCTGCCGGGTCTGCCGACCATGCGACCCAATACCGCCCTGGGCGTTCTGCTCGCCGGAACGGCGCTGTGGCTAGAGACCGACGGTCGGTCCAATCCGCGACGCTATGCCTGGCAATCATCGCTCTCTCTGGGGTTAGCCCTGGTTTGCTTGGGTCTGGGCAGCGTCAGCCTTGTAGAGTTTTGGCTGAGGTGGGATACGGGGTTAGGACAGTGGCTGTTTCCCGGGTGGGCCGAACAGCTAGATCCGGTCTCTAGGGGCCGTCTTGCGCCCAACACGGCCCTCAACTTTGTGCTATTCAGTGGGGCGATAGGGCTGCTATACCAACGCCAATACCGCAGGGCTCAAATCTTGGCGCTGGGGATGTTTTACGTGGCTCTGGTGGGGTTTCTCGGCTACCTTTACAACGTCAAATCGCTCTACGGCCTGGGCTCGTACTCGGCTATGTCGCTGCCGACCAGCGGTACTTTTTTGCTGCTGGCGATCGCGCTGCTGCTGCGCTATCCCGATCGCGGCCTGGTGGCGATGCTGACGACAGACCATGCCGGGGGTGCCCTGGTGCGGCGGCTGGTACTGGCGGTCGGCCTGGTGCCCGTAACCCTCTGCGGCCTCATTATTGTGGGTCAGCGGCGAGGGCTTTACAGCAGCGATTTTGGCGTTGTTTTGCTCTGCGTGTCGGTGGTGCTCATGCTGAGTTGGGTCACCTGGTGGAGCAGCCTGCTGCTCGAAAGAAGCGATTACTATGTCTCCTTCGATACCCTGACCGGATTGCCCAATCGGCGACGCTTTGAGCAGCAGCTCAGCCAGTGGATGGCGTACAGTCGCCAGCACCATCAACTGCTGTGCGTGCTGTTGGTAGATATCGACCGCTTTAAATACGTCAACGATGTGCTGGGGCATGATTTGGGCGACGAGCTGCTGATTCACATCAGTCGGCGAATCCAGGCGCTGACCTCTGACCATGGG
>JBARVK010000709.1:0-15634 GCA_049646225.1 Nodosilinea sp. | reverse complement strand
GGATTACCCCACCCTTGGTAGGGTAATCCACGCCTATTCCCACGGCTACTCAGCCTATTCAGCCACACCGATACTTGGGCAACCAGTTATCCCAGGTTCCTACTGGGCTGAACCCAGGCCATCTCCCTAAATCCGCCAAAAGTAGACACCTAGGCCCTGCAAAAACCTAACCGCTTGAGGTAGAGGTCAATCCACTCGTTGTGAGAGCAGGGAAATAGGCCGTTTGATGCCTTTGGAGGCAATTTAGCTCATCGTTTAAATCATTTCTGCCCTACGGGGGTGGCAGTTGGCCCGCTGATTTGGTCCTATTTTTATAACGCGATCGTACTTACGAACGATCGCAAGAGGTTGTCTTTCGGTCCTCACGCTTGATGGGGGGCCCTACGCCTGCCCTGGCTGCATCAGCGTGCGAATGCCGTCTTAGGTGCTGATCGGCAAGACCGGAGCAATACTGCCTTGCAACCAACATTGCATCTTATAGAGAAAAGGAGCTATCCCTATGATGTTTGAACCTCAATCTAAACTTGCTCTCATTGGTACGGCGTTGGCCACCGCAGGTTTAGGCGTGGTGTCAGCGGCTGTACCCGCAGCCCGCGCCGCAGAGGCCACAGTAGCCAGTTCGACTCAATCTGCGCCGCTGTTAGCCCAGGTTGACAGCTGTAGACAGGTCACTACCGCCATCCGAGGCCTCAACGTGCGGCAGGGGCCAACTCTGTCGTCTAATGTGATTGGCGTGGTGCCTGGTGGTACTGATGTCACGTTGGCAGATCGGGGCCAAAACGGCTGGGCACCCATTGTAGAACCCTTCAACGGCTATGTATCGACCAGCTATCTGGTCTACTGCCCCCCTGCGGTCGGCGGCACCGTGAGCGAGACTCCCGTAGCCGTAGCTCCAGATATGTGTCGTCAGGTGATTGTGAGAACCGGCCTCAATGTGCGGGCGCAGCCCACGGTGTATTCGGCCCGGGTGGGGGCGCTACCCACGGGAACCAATGTCACCGTAACGGGGGCTGAGGTGAATAATTGGTTACCTATTTCTGAACCCATCGATGGCTACGTTGCGGCCCGCTTTTTAGGCGCGTGCTAAGCATGGACCGCTCATCAGGTTGGCTCAACGGCAACTGGTTGGCTAGCTACGACCCAAAACGCGACAGCCCTACTGAGGATGAGTCCTAAGCAGAGCTGTCGCGTATACGTCGTCAACTGGGCGCTCGTTGAGCTGGCGCTAGGGTCTAAAATCCTTGACGAGAAACGAATTTCTCGATATCGGCCTGAGTCTGGTGCAGCAGGTTATTGCGGCTATCGCCGGTGTTGCTGAGGGACGGCACCAAGTTGCGGGCCTGAAGCGCCATATGAAGCTGTAGGTGGGCGACGTATTCGGAAAAGTCTTCGCGGGTTTCGGTCAGTACTGGAGCTGCGTTATCTGCCAGGGCCACGGGAACAACCTCTCTTCTATTAAAGATCGATAAAATATGCAACGATATCGAAACTAACATAGGCTGTAGACCCCTCGCAGGCCGTGCAACGAAGCTTAACGGTAGCATCTGACACTCTCCATGCCCGGTTCAACTCCTTCCGCCGATAGTCAGCCCCCGATTCCAGAACGGTTGGCCAAGCATACGGTGCGCTACGCCGACCACCGTTCGGTCAATTGGGATGACCTGACGCCGATGATGCGTCACTACGTAGAGATGAAGGAGCAGTATCCCCACGCGCTAGTGCTATACCGGGTGGGTGACTTTTTTGAGACGTTTTTTCAGGATGCGATCGCGATCGCCCGCGAGCTTGAACTCGTCCTGACCAGCAAAGATGCGGGCAAAGCCATTGGCCGGGTTCCCCTGGCGGGCATTCCCCACCACGCCCTCGATCGCTACTGCACCCTACTGGTGGAAAAGGGCTACGCGATCGCCATCTGCGACCAGGTAGAAGACCCCGCCGTGGCCCAGGGATTGGTCAAGCGCGAAGTTACCCGCGTGATCACCCCTGGCACCGTAATCGAAGAAGGCATGCTGAGCGCCAGCCAGAACAACTTTTTGGTCTCGGTGGTGGTGGCCGGGCACCACTGGGGGCTTTCGTATGCCGATGTTTCGACCGGAGAGTTCTTAACCACTCAGGGCGAAGACCTCGACCAGCTCGCTCAAGAACTGCTGCGGCTTCAACCCGCCGAGGTGTTGTTTCCAGTAGATGCGCCCAACCTGGGCGCGATGCTAAGGCCAGGGGATACCTCCGACCAGCTGCCGCATTGTTTGCCCCGCCAGTTTTGCTACACACTGCGACCCCAGGGGCCTTACAGCCAGAGCGAGGCTCGCCAGAGACTCTTGCAGCGGTTTCGGCTGCGCTCGTTAGAAGGCCTGGGCTGCGACCACTTGCCTCTGGCGGTGCGGGCGGCGGGCGGCCTGCTGCACTACGTCGAAGAGACTCAGAAGACTGTGCAGGCACCGCTTCAGCCCCTCTGTACCTACACCCTGGCCGCTTACCTGGTAATCGACCACCAGACCCGCCGCAATCTAGAGATTACTCAGACGGCCCGCGACGGCACCTACAATGGCTCCTTGCTGTGGGCACTCGATCGCACCGTCACGGCCATGGGCGGGCGCACCCTGCGCCGCTGGCTGCTGCAACCGCTGCTGGATGTCAACGGCATTCAGCAGCGCCAGACCACCATTACTGAACTCTTGCAGGACGGCAACCTGCGCCAAATGCTACAGCACAAGCTGAAGCAAATCTACGACCTGGAGCGGCTGGCGGGTCGGGCCGGGTCGGGCACCGCCAACGCAAGAGATCTGGTGGCCCTGGCCGATTCATTCCTGCGGCTGCCGGAGCTGGCGGCCCTGGCCGAACAGGCAAAATCCCCCTATTTGCAGGCACTTCAGTACGTGCCGCCGGAGCTAGAGCAGCTAGGACAGACCCTGCGATCGCACTTAGTCGAAACCCCGCCGCTCTACCTCACCGAGGGCCACCTGATTCGCGACGGCGTTAACGCTCAGCTCGACGATTTACGCCAGCAGGCCGTCGATGACCAAAGGTGGATTGCTGAACTGGAGCCTGCGGAGCGCAAGCGCACGGGCATCGCCACCCTCAAGGTGGGTTTTAACAAAGCCTTTGGCTATTACATCAGCATCTCCCGCGCTCGGGCTGACCAGGCCCCCGACGACTACATTCGCAAGCAGACCCTCACTAACGAAGAGCGCTATATCACTCCCGAACTCAAAGAGCGCGAGACCCGGGTCTTCAATATCGAGTCTGAGATTAACGCTCTGGAGTACGAGATCTTTAACCAGCTGCGGGAAAAAGTGGGCGAACAGGTCGAGCTCATCCGCAAAGTCGCCGCCGCCGTCGCCGCCGCCGATGTGCTCTGCGGCCTGGCGGAGGTCGCTATCTTTCAAGGCTATTGCTGCCCCGACATGGACGAGTCACGGGCGATCGCCGTCATCGAAGGCCGCCACCCCGTCGTAGAGCAGCTGCTCCCGGCTGGTTTTTTTGTGCCCAACTCCAACTTTATGGGCACGATTCCCCAGGACAGAGACGCGGTCGCGGCTCAAGATCTGATCATTCTTACTGGCCCCAATGCCAGCGGCAAAAGCTGCTACCTGCGCCAGGTGGGGCTGATTCAGCTGATGGCCCAGATGGGCAGCTTTATACCCGCTAAGGGGGCGCGGCTGGGGGTGTGCGATCGCATCTTCACCCGCGTCGGCGCAGTGGATGACCTGGCCAGCGGCCAGTCCACCTTCATGGTCGAGATGAACGAAACCGCCAACATTCTCAACCACGCCACGCCTCGGTCCCTGGTGCTGCTGGATGAAATTGGCCGGGGTACCGCCACCTTCGACGGCCTCTCCATTGCCTGGGCGGTAGCCGAGCATCTGGCGATCGAAATCCAGGCCCGCACCATCTTTGCCACCCACTACCACGAGCTGAATGAGCTGGCGGCGCTGATTTCCAACGTGGCCAACTACCAGGTGACGGTCAAGGAAATGCCTGACCAAATTATCTTTTTGCACCAGGTGCAGCCCGGTGGGGCCGACAAATCCTACGGCATCGAAGCAGGGCGGCTGGCGGGGTTGCCCCCTTCTGTCATCCAGCGTGCCCGCGATGTCATGCGCGAGATCGAGCGCAACAGCACGATCGCTGTGGGGTTGCGGGGAGAAGTGCCGATAGCGAATAAGCCCCGCCGTCGAGCGAAAGATTTGACCAGCACTTGTGACCCTTCAGAACAGCTTGATCTATTTGGTAAATCTTGAGTTCAGATAAGGCTTCTAGGCCTTGACGAGCGAGCAGATCTTTACAATCCATCGCTATTGCTGCCCCCGAGTCCAAATCTGATCGGTGCTCAGTGGGGGAGCATCGGGTAGTGTGCCGGGGGGCTATCTTGGCAGGGGGATTGGCATAACTTTAGATGCACTGCCCCCATCGTGTGGCTCGCGGCTCACCTACGGTGCTTGAGATCTTAGAAATTACTATCGATCAGGAGCCTTAGCCAGTACTTACGACCCTTCTGAGCCACTTGATCGCTTTGGCTAAGGTTGCTCTCAGATACTTCTCAGAAAGGCGTGACACGCTGTTAGGCAATTGCTGCTCCCTCGGGTGCTTTTGCTGACAGACCGTTGTTGCAATGTAGAGTTTGGCTATGAAAATCCAATACCTTGGGGCGATCGCGATCGCCTCCCTGCTGACCTTAGGTACCGTAGCCTGCGGTACCACCTCTCCTGAGGCTAGTCGTCAAGCATCCGTTGACCCTTGTGCTGGGGCGAATCCCTGTGCGGCGGCTGACCCCTGTGCTGGGGCTAAAGCCGGGGAGCAGCCTGAGGTCTATGCCTTCGAAGGCCTAGCCATTCGCGGCGCAGACCCGGTCGCCTACTTCACCGAGGGCAAAGCCGTGCAAGGGTCTGCCGACTACGCAACCACCTGGAATGGTGCGACCTGGCGCTTCAGCAGCGCCGAAAATCTGGCGATCTTTGAGGCCAATCCCGAAGCCTACGCGCCTCAGTACGGTGGCTACTGTGCCTGGGCGGTGAAGAAGGGCTCTCTAGCCTCCGTAGATCCTGAAGCGTGGAAGATTGTCGACGGTAAGCTCTATCTCAACTACAGCGCCGGAGTGCAGAAGCAGTGGCAGGGTGATGTGGCTGGCAACATTGCCGAAGCGAACCAAAACTGGCCTACTGTGCTGAGCAGCAGCCAAGTGAGTGAGAGTGGCAAGAGCTGGTAGCCTAGCCCATTGGCCCAGCTAAGATGACCTTGGCTAGGGCGTTGATCACGGCCTCGGGCGGCTCCTGCTTGAGGTCGCTATACCACTGCTGAGTCGCCTCAGGCTCGTAGCCGTAGATCGTGCCGGTACGCTTGCGGGCCTTGAGCGCCAGGTCGGCGGTGCGATCCTTGCGGGCGGCTTCGTAGCGCTTGAGGGCGTCGGCCACACCGATATTGGTGGTGGTTAGGTAGCGGGTCAGCACCTCGGCATCTTCGATCGCCTGGCAGCCACCCTGGCCCAGGGTGGGGGTGGTAGCGTGGGCTGAGTCGCCCAGCAGCGCCACCCGCCCCTTAACCAGCCGTTCGAGGGGGTCGATGTCGCCAATTTCGAGGCGGTTGGTTTGCTCGGGGTTAATGGCCTGAATTAGCTTTTGCACCGCCTGGGGCCAGCCCTGAAAGATTTTGGCCAGTTCATCCTGGCGGTGGGCGGGGGCAACTTGAGTCCCCTCTTCCATTGGTGCACCAAAGAAAAAGTAGAAGCGATCGCCCCCCACCGGCATCATCGAGGCGCGCTTGCTGTCGCCGACGTAAAGCACCCACAGATCTTTTTCACATAGCTCAGGGTCGGCCTTTACCAGCCCATTCCAGTTGACGTACCGGGCATAGCAGGGGGCAACGCGGTGCCCCACCACATCGGCACGGATGGCGGAGTGAATGCCATCGGCCCCGATTACTAGGTCGCCACTGACGCGATCGCCATTCTCAAAGATCGCCGTGGCGCTGTGGTCGTCTTGCTCAACGCCAACGCAGTTCATGCCCAGGTGGACGTCTGCGGGGCCAAAGGCGTCTAGCAGCATGGACTGCAAATCACTACGCGACACTGGATAGGGGCGCTGCCCTACCCGCTCAAACAGGGGCCGCAGATCTACGTAGCTAAGGCTTTCATCGGTGTGGCTGCGGTATTCCATCGCGTTCATTTCGCCGCCGATGGCCGCCAACTGTTCGCCCAATCCTAAATAGTTGAGTACCTTGACCCCGTTCGACCATAGTGAAATACCGGCACCCGCAGGCCGTAGCTCTTGGGCGCGATCGTAGATGGTCACCCGATAGCCTGCCTGTCGCATCGCGATACCTGTAGTCAAGCCGCCAATGCCAGCTCCAACAATCACCACCTTCAGGTTGTACATGGGTCGCTCCTAACAGCTGCGATGGGTGATCACATAGCCTAGGCTAGCTAACCGTGGTGAGTTAGCCCAGACCTGTGGCAAATGCTTTCACTATAAAGAAAAAACTGTATACAGTACACACTTGGGAGCGTCTTTTAACGGTCTTAGCCATGATCGTCAATCTTTGACGAATCGTTAGGCAGCATTTCTACTCAATCTTTAAAGGTCTGCTTATTTGCTTACAGAGTCGTTACGCCAACGGCGCAGAATTGGCTGGATTTTTCGACTGGACAGGGAAAAGGTAACTGTCCAAATTGGAATACCATCATGCTGCACCGTTTTTCAGTAATGTTGACACTTTTGACCGCCGGTAGCCTGGGCCTTGGGGGCCTATTCCCCCAAGTGGCCTCTGCACCCCAGGGCCTGATCTCTGAATCTAGCGAGATTCGATCTGATACTGTTGCTACGACCTATATACAGGGCAGCAAGCGCTCCGGCAGTGGCCGCCGCGGCATGCGCGGCATGGGCGGCTAGGGTTCTTCACCCTGTTGAGTAGTCCGGAGCTTTTCTAGCTGGTACTGGGCGTCGTCAAAGCAGCCCAGGCGGCTGACATCTAAACAGGCCGTAGCTACGGTTTCTAAGTCGGCGATCGCGCGCTCTAGGTTCCCGAGCTCCGCATGGAGTAATCCCCTGTCATAGTAGGCAAAGGGATGGTTGGCATTGAGCGCAATCGTTTGGTTGAAGTCATCCATCGCCCCCGCAAAGTCGCCCAGGTCTTGGCGTGCCAGACCGCGATTGTAGTAGGGCTCTGGGCTGCTGGCATTGATTTGAAGTGCGATCGTAAAGTCTTGAATGGCCCCCTGGAAATCGTTGAGGCGACGCTTGACTAAGCCTCGGTTTTCGTAGGCCAGGCTGTTGTTGGGTCGCAGGTTAACGGCTTCGGTGCAGTCGTTGAGAGCAGCGCTATGATCGCCGAGATTTGATGATGACAGGCATCGATTGAGGTAGGCATCGGCTTTGCTTTCTGGGTTGCTGGCCAGGTTGATGGCGGCGGTATAGTCTTGTATGGCACCGGCTTCGTCGCCTAGATCGGCGCGGGCTGTGCCTCGATTGATGTAGGCGTCGGTGTAGTCGTCTTTACGCTGCAAAGCGTCGCCGTAGTCTGCGATCGCCCCCTGCAAATCGCCGAGCTGAAAGCGCAAATTTCCCCGTTGATAGTACGAGAGGGCTCGAGCAGGATTGGCCTCAATGGCGTTGGTCAGATCTTGCAAAGCCTCTTGGGACTGGCCATTTTCCCACAGCAGGACAGAGCGCTGGGCCAGGGCCTGACTATCGTTGGGCCTGAGGTTTAAAACCTGATTGAGATAGTTGAGTGAGTCGTTGCTTTGTCCTATTTGTCTGGCGGCTTCAGCCTGCTGGAGCAAACTGTTGACCGTTAGGGTTTGAGGAATGCGCAGCCAAAAAATGCTGCCGATCCCCAGCAGCGCTAGGGCAAGCCCACCGCCCAGCCAGAGCTGGTTTGATCGAGATAGGCTGGGCTTCCAGCGACGTGGCGGTGGGGGCGGCGCGGGCGATCGCGACGGATTTAGGTCCATAGGGCTGGTGTCTTGAGCGATTGGGGGAACTGTGGCTATTGCCGCGATCGGGGCTGGAGTCGCCTCTAGGCTAGGTAGCTCGGCCAAAATGTCCTTGGCCTGGCGAAACTGCATCTCCGGCTGGGGAGTCACCATTTTCAGCAAAACATGTTTGTAAGCCCCATTGAGAAAGGAGCATTCATCGAGCTGAAGCTTAATCTGGGCTAAAAAATCGTCTTGAGTCAGCCGCGGAATGGCTTCGTTCGACAGTCCTGTGGCCATCTGTATAGCCGTAATGCCAAGGGCGAAATGGTCGGCGGCAAAGCGGGTATATTGCCGGTGCTTGACCTGAGGCAGATAGGCCGATTCAGTTGTAAGGCTGGCGGTATGTCCGTTGCCAATTGAGCTAGACTCAGCAGCGCCCGTATCTTGAATCAGACCAAAGTCAACCAGCACCAAATGACCACCATCGCGGTGACGAATCAGGTTGCTGGGATGCAGATTTTGATGGGCAATACCATGGCGCTGAATAATTTCTAAAATGGCCAGGCTCTCTCTTAGAAAGCGTTGCACCTCGGCCTCGGTCTTGGGCTTTTGTTCCGCTAGCTCAGCCAGCAAAGTATGACCAGGAACATAATCACGAACCCAGTAAAAATCTTGACCTTCTTGAATCGTGGAGAGGTTTTTGGCGATCGCATCGTGATCACCCATGCGCTTGAGCAGGCTAACGCGCTTGGCTAGCAAATCGTTGAGAAATTTAAGGGTAATGGTGTTGTGGGCGGGCAGCTGTAAATGTTTGACAATACACTTGGCCTTAGCCGAATTGCCATGATCGGTCATCAGATAAGTCTTTGTGTAAGCCTTAGTACTGACAACTCGAATGAACTGAAATCGTCCATCGATCAGTCTTTTCACAACCATTAGATTTGCCGAGGTAAATGCACTGGGTAGGCTGCTAAAACAACCTTCTCCCCTAGGTGACCGTCAATTTTCTGTCGTTATCGGTTTAGTCAGAGCCTTAGAAACAGCAGCGGAAAACCCCAGGCAGGGGCAACCAGTAGCCGCTGTGACTCCCTATAGTTGTAGCGTCGATGTCAGGAACTCAGGAGCAGTAAACCTAGTGACCCTTCCGGTGAAACCTAAAGGTCAAATCGGTAAGATAACAATAACGACCCATCAGCAGCAATACTACTATGTACTGTGTAATTTATGACGGTAACTGTAACCTTTGTGTCAGTCTGGTGCGGTTGCTGGAGTCGATCGATCGCGGCGTACAGTTTCAGTACGTGCCCATGCAAGATGAGCAAACGTTAGCTCGCTACGGTATTACCGCCGCCGACTGCGAGGCTGGCATGCTGCTAATCGACCTGCAATCTCCCCACCGCCGCTGGCAGGGCAGCGAGGCCGCCGAAGAAATTGGACGTCTGCTGCCTCTAGGCGATCCCTTTGTTCAGGCCTATCGGGCGCTACCGGGGGTAAAGCAAGCGGGTGACCAGGTCTACGGCTTTGTGCGCGATCGCCGCTACGAGCTATTTGGTCAGCGCTCCAAGCGCTATGACTCGGTCTACCCCCTTTGCCGCGATCAAAACTGCGAACCCTTGTCTGAAAGCCCCCTGTAACCTGCCGCTGCTACTGTGCCCAAGACACCACGTTCTCGTAGAAGGTCTTTATGGTTAAGACGGCAGGCGAGTTGGCGTCGCCGTTAACAATATTGCCGGGAATATCCTAAACCCACTCCTGCTGCACCTCGGGGCTGTAGGAGTGGTAGAGCCTGTCATCAACAACCATCCACACCCGTGGATCAACCGAAACCAAATTGCCTGCGCTCCTTGCCTTGGCGCAGTAGCCGCCGTACTGAGGTGCATAGGTGCTTGGGTTAGCTGCAAACAAGGCTCGATTTTGAGCACTGCTAAACCGCCAGGTGGGCCCATTCCAGGCGTACTCGTAGGTGGCATTGCCAGGCACCGCTGCACCCTCAGTGAAGTAAGCGACCGGGTTGAAAACGTGCTGCTAGACAGGCTAGAACTAACCAACCCCAAAGGTTGACCTCACTAAACTGGGTGCGACTGAGGTCACTGTGAGCACAGTCTGAGAAATCATTGAGAAATAGGGCGCGATCGCGTGTTTCCACAGAGGCAGGGGCTACCCGTCGCTGGGTACTTTTAGGGGAATCAGACAGCATGTCCACTTCTCATTGGCGGCTGCCGCTCTCCCTCGCTCAGCGAAAGGATGACTGCTATGACCACGCGATCGCACCTGGCCCTGACTATGCTCAGCATTTTGACGACAGCGGCTGTCGCGGCCACCGCCGCAGATGCTCGCCCTGGACAGGGTCGGGAGCAGCGTCCCCAGCCCAGCGGCCCCGCCATCGAAGACGTTGTGCCCCAGGGTGGGTCTGCCGCCCTAGGCGTCGAAAGGCCTGAGATCTCCTCAGAAACCGCTGAGGCAGAGGCGCAGGAGAGCCTCCTTCTCCACGGCCCTGTTACTCAATCCGCTGAACATCCTCAAAATTTGCCGCCTGGTCTACAGCGTCGAGTCGACAACGGGCGGGGTCTGCCGCCTGGCCTACAGCGCCAGGTAGACAGTGGCCGCGGTCTACCCCCAGGGCTGCAAAACAGATAAAACTATCGCTTAGTTCTAGGGACCGGGTCTCTGGGGAATGTTCCAGCCATCATGGGACAGTCACCCAAAGACCCGGTCTCTTTGGCGTGCAACTCCTACTCAGGGTTCACCTGTACCCGAGCAAATTTGAGGCCGTTGACCCCCTGAAGCGGCTCAACGGTGCCTTTTTCTATAACGCTATCGACGATGCCTTCGCGGTTCAGGTAGCGCATATAGCACTCGTACTCCTGCCACTCCTCGCTGGTGGAGTAGACCACCGTTAGCATGCCGGGCTGGGTAATGCGATCGCCTGTTTCAGCATCGCAAGCTTTATCGATGCGCTTTTTGACAATTTCGTAGCGGGTGTCGCGGGTGCCCCGTACGTCGAACAGCCGCTCGGTGGTCTCGTCGTGGACGATATCGACAGTGAACGCCTGCACCAGCACCAGGTGGGTGATCGTCATATCGGTGTTGTAGGCAGCTTTGAGGGCAAAACCCCGGCGGGCGCAGTCGCAAACGGCTCGCAGCTGCTCGTAGCGCAGTGACTTGAGCTGAAACTCAGTAAAGCTGGGATCAATGGCCTGCCCCGTATAGATCATATGGTCGATCCCGTCGGTGGCCTCCAGGTCGCAGTAGTGGGCGGTAATCGCCTGCATAGATTCCTGCCACTGGTTCCAGGTGTCGCGCAGCAGCCCGTTGATATGCCCAATAGTTTCGTCGTACAAGGCCCGAGCGGCGTAGACGCAGCCGTGGTTGGCATCAATAGCGGCCCGGTACTGGGCGATCGCCCCATCGGCCTCCGGACTGTGCTGGGCAAAATAGGAAAAATGCCCTTCTACCTCCCGCTGTAGATAGCGCAGCAGTGTGACTTCAGAATCGACCGTTACCCCCTCTTCCAGGGTGGCAATGTGCTCGGCTAGGTCAAGGATAAGCTGGCCCACCAGGGCATTATTGACGGCTCGACCCGCCGCTTCAACCACGGCTAGGGCGAGGCGAAACTGGGTCAGCAGATCTGTTTGAATGGCTCGGTTGCGCTCATCAGACGAGCCGCGAATGTCAGAGATGCCGTAGAGCGGGTACACGTTTTCAAACACGACTGGGGCCGAAGGCAGGCCCAGGCTGATTCGCTCGGCCTCCTGCTGAAACCGCCATCGCACCGAGGGGTGAATGTTGGTAAAACGGTCTTGTACACTGTGGCGCATGGCCGCCGTCAGCGCCGGAATCAGCGCTGTGGCGCGGCTACAGTCGGCCTGGTCAAAGGCGTGGAGCTGAGGGCTGGCCAGGCCCACCAGGGCCACCATTTGGACGGCGCTTTCCCCCAGTCGGGCGGTGCGCATTTCTAAGGGAATAAGCAGGAGCGATCGCGCTCCCTGGTTGAGCAAATCGACCTCGCACTGGGTGGTGCAGTCGCGGCTAAGGTCAGGAACATTGACGACCTCACGGCGCTCTGTCGCTCGCAAAAACGGCGACCCTTTGAGGTCATCTACCGCATAAAGTGAGGTTTGCCACTCGGGCTGGTCAAGACCCGTAAAGAGCTGAGCCTGATTGCTTTCAGCGCTGAGCAAAAAGCTATCGGTGGCGTGGAATAGCTGCTTGATTAGCTCGTTAGCGGGCTCAAAGCGGTGTGTTCCCAGTACTGACTCATGCCCCACCAGCAGTTCAATCAGCCGCTTGGAGGTCTCTCGCTCAGTAACGTCAATACCCTCAATTAAAATCTGGCCGCTGGCGGCGTAGTTGCCCGGTTTCAGGGCCGACAGCAGCTGCTTAAAGCGGGAATCGTGGCCCAATATCTGGGTGGCAACCTGCTCTCGGTGGGGGGGCTCAGCCCAGCAGGTGGCCAGGCTGGCCTGGAGATCTGGGGCGACAGCCGACACCCGCAAGCCATCATCGGCGGTGCGTAGGCGCAGCTCAATCTGTCGCACCTGCCCGGTCTGAGAATCGTTGAGGGCGACGACCAACGGCTCGTGGAGCAGGCGCTTAGACACCAGGTCGGCCTGCCCATAGGCATGGTGCAGCACGGCCCTGAGAAAATGTCGTCGAAACCGCTCTTGCAGCGCCTTTTGATCGGAGGTTGAGAGGCGATTAAAGAAACTCAGGTCGAGGTGGCCCCCCGTGGGGCAAATGCCCGTGAGGCGACAAAAGTATTGGTTAGCAAACAGCACCGGATAGTCTTGCGTCGGGGTGCTGATCGTCGTAGCTACATCCACTACCGCCATGACCAGGTGGCTGTAGTGCTGAATCAGATCGAGCCAGGGCAAGGCCGGTGGCGCAACGAGCAGTTTGGGGGTCTCACCCTCCTGGCCATAGTCGCCGCGATCGCCCAGACTATAGGAGACGTTGAGCAGTGCATCCCCCACCGGGTCGGCTATACAGTCAGTGTCGATGCAGCGAGATGATTCGTTAGTCATAGTTGCATTTAGCCCACCCTTCAAAAAGTCTTACAGGGCAACTCAATGGAATTCCGAATCACGACTCAAATCTTTGCGGAATCCAAGGACTTTAAGGAAATGCGGTAAATCCCCATTTCCCCGATGCACCCTTGGATGTAGTTCTGCGCTATGGCCCAATGGCCAGGCTTACCCTTGAAGTCTATGGTACCCAATTGTGGGGGATAACCTCGGCTGCCGATCGCCCTGCTCCCGCTGAGGCCTTCACCCTTTAGAATAGAAATCCTGCCCAAGGATAATTCTCCACCGCTGAGCCATGTTTGAAGCCCTATCCGATCGCCTTGAATCTGCCTGGAAGAGCCTGCGTGGCCAGGACAAAATTAGCGAGTCCAATATCGATGGTGCCCTGCGCGAGGTGCGCCGTGCCCTGCTTGAGGCCGATGTCAACCTCCAGGTAATCAAAGACTTTATCGCCCAGGTCAAAGAAAACGCCCTAGGCATTGAGGTGGTCAAGGGGGTCAGCCCTGACCAGCAGTTCATCAAAGTGGTGAACGACGAGCTGGTGCGGCTGATGGGCGACACCAACGCCCCCCTGGCCGACGCCCCCACCAAGCCCACCGTGGTGCTGATGGCGGGCCTTCAGGGTACGGGTAAAACCACCGCCACCGCCAAGCTCGCCCTGCACCTGCGCAAAGAAAATCGCAGCACCCTGCTGGTCGCCACCGACGTCTACCGCCCCGCCGCCGTCGATCAGCTGGTTACCCTCGGTAAGCAGATTGACGTGCCCGTTTTTGAGCTGGGTACCGACGCCAACCCCGTCGACATTGCCCGTCAGGGGGTCGAAAAGGCCAAAGCTGACGGCGTCGATACGGTGATCGTAGACACGGCGGGTCGCCTGCAAATTGACCCTAAGATGATGGCTGAACTGGCCAACATCAAGACCGCCATCGACCCCGACGAAGTGCTGCTGGTGGTCGATGCCATGACCGGCCAGGAGGCCGCGAACCTGACCCGCACCTTCCACGACCAGATTGGCATCACCGGGGCCATTCTGACCAAGATGGATGGCGATGCTCGCGGTGGTGCCGCCCTCTCAGTGCGGCAAATTTCGGGCCAGCCGATCAAGTTTATCGGCGTGGGCGAAAAGGTAGAGGCTCTCCAACCCTTCTACCCCGAGCGCATGGCCTCTCGCATTCTCGGCATGGGCGACGTGCTCACCCTGGTAGAAAAAGCCCAGGAAGCGGTTGATATTGGCGATGCCGAAAAGCTTCAGCAAAAAATTCTCGAAGCCGAGTTTGACTTCGACGACTTTCTCAAGCAAATGCGCTTTATGAAGAGCATGGGCTCCCTGGGCGGCATCATGAAGCTGATCCCCGGCATAGGCAAGCAAATTACTGGCGACATGCTGGAGCAGGGTGAGGCCCAGCTCAAACGCTGCGAAGCCATGATTAACTCCATGACCACCGCAGAGCGCAAACAGCCCAACCTGCTCTCCAGCTCCCCCAGCCGCCGCCGTCGCATTGCCAAAGGCTCGGGCCACCAGGAAAAAGACGTGGGTAAGTTGGTCAGCGACTTCACCAAAATGCGCACGATGATGCAGCAGATGGGTCGTGGCGGCGGCCTGCCCGGTATGGGTGGCGGCATGCCCGGCATGGGCGGTGGCTTTCCGGGCATGGGCGGCGGTATGCCAGGGCTGCCGGGTATGGGCGGCGGGCCTCAGCCTGGCTTTCGACCCCCCAGCAATAAAAAGCAGAAAAGCCAAAAGAAAAAGAAGGGCTTCGGCCAGCTTTAGAAGCCTAATTGTGCGCTGCGTCAGTCGGCAGCATAGTTGCTCTACTCAATAAGAATTAGTGCGCAGGAGCAAGAACTATGCTCCTGTGAACCATAGCATTTTCTGATTTTTTAAATATTTCTAACTTTTAGAGGATATTTTAATATTAAAAATGATAATTATGGCGCTTAAATAATACCGAATCCTAACTGTATGTGCCCGGTTTCTAGGGGCGTAGCATGCTGTACCCCTACGAGGTTCCTGATTATCAATCTGGGCTGATCAAATTGGATTGGGTATAAGTAATTAAATTAGCGCTTCTTAAGCTGTAAACACTTCTTCATAACATCTGTAAATAAACGTATGCAATTCAGCTCACGATTTTGCCTCGGTCTAGCGCTTAGCTTGAGCCTCAGTTTATTTGCAACGTTGAGTGTGTCTGGATCGGCACAAATGCTGCCTAACCCAGCGCTTGCCCCAGCGCCAAGTGCTTCATTTAAAGATGTTCCCCCTGACTACTGGGCCTATGAATACATTTCAGGACTGGCTCAGTTCAATGTGATTAGCGGCTTCTCCGATGGCACGTTCAAACCTAACGAAGCCGTAACCCGTGCGCAGTTTGCGGCGATTTTGAATCAAGCGTTTATGTCAGCGCAGCCTTTTCAAGTACCGAACGGGCGGTTGAATGCAACACAGCCCGGTACTCCAGCCTTTGCAGATGTGCCTAACAATCATTGGGCTGCTGGCTATATTGCTAAAGCTCGCGCTGCGGGCTTTCTCTCAGGATATCCGGGAAATCAGTTTAGGCCCAATCAACCAATATCTCGCGTTCAGGCTCTAGTTTCTATCGCCAGTGGATTGGGATATCAGGGCGGCAATATGGCGGAACTATCTGCCTACAAAGATGCTGCTGCCATTCCAGAATATGCTCGTTTTGGCCTAGCTGTCGCT